>JBEQAC010000307.1:0-3842 GCA_041640535.1 Bacillaceae bacterium | reverse complement strand
ATAATAGTAAATGAGGTTAACGGGTTCCGATTCCTATCACAAAACGTCTATTTGCACAGGAAAATGCAAACCAAAATGTAATCTTTTTTGCACTGTAAAATGTAGGACAATTTGTAAGGCTAGAGAGATTAAATAAACATTAGAAATGGCAAGGGTTTATACCCTTGCCATTTTGCTTTTAATTGCTAATACTTCGGATTGCGAATTACGAATTTTACTTATTAAGAAGTTTGCAAACCATTTCCGCATTCTCCGTATCGATTTCATGTAGGTATGAGAATTAATAGGCGGAGAATTTCCTGCTAATGTATATAGAGGAAGCTAAAGAAGCGGATATAAGCGGAATATTCCGATTAACTGCTCTAAATAAGACAAAATCCAGAGATTTGGATAATATAAACGGAAATACTCCCCTTATTTTTAAGGAAATATGGGTATTTCCCCATTTAGCCGGAATTTTACCGTTTATTTTCCATCCACAGGGAGCTCAACATTCAGTTATAACAGTATCCTTAAATTTTAAAAAACAATCAATTTGTAAGTAAAAATGAAGTGTATTTTGCTGCGCTGCACTGGCTATTGTACCCCCACATTTTAATATACAAATTGCACTACAAATTCCCCCAAAATAATTATCAAAATCCCTTTATATCAACAAAAATAGACCTCCAAATTACATACAATTTGAAGGTCATTTTGTATTACATTTTTAATGTTTGCGATAGTTAACGGAACCCGTTAAAATGAGGTTTCGTCTTTTTTTTCTGAAATAATACTATTTTTATATACTATTGTCGATTTTTATCTTATAATGTAATTAGGGTTTGATTATTCTGAAAATTAAAGAAAACTACATAGATTGTTCGTGCAGAGGGAGAGTGTAAATCATGAAAACCATGTTGCAAAACAAGAAAATTTTAAAAAGAATCATTCTTATTACTTCACTCTCATTGTTTACGTTTTTTGGTTTATTTATTTCAGGAGCCATAATCATTGGCTATAAAGTTACAAATCCTTCTATTAAAACGATTGATAAATATCCTTCAGACTACGGTTTGGAGTATGAGGATTTATCATTTTATAATATTAAAGATAATCTAACTTTAAGAGGGTGGTGGATTCCTACAAAGCACACATCTCTACTACAAAATGAAAGGGCTGTCATTTTTGCTCATGGTTATGGATTTAATCGAACGAAAATGCCGTTTGATAGTCTTGAATTAGCAAAGCGTTTAAATAAAGAAGGCTATCATGTTCTCATGTTTGATTTTAGAAACTCAGGACTTTCTGACAAAGGAACTACGACCCTCGGGAGTAATGAAAGACTAGATTTATTAAGTGCAATTCAATATACTTCGAAGCAAAAGAACATAAAAGATATCGCGCTGATGGGATGGTCGATGGGAGCTGCCACTTCCATATTGGTGGGATTAGAATCTGAAGAAGTAAAAGCAGTGATCGCGGATAGTCCTTTTTCAGACCTTGACTCCTATACAAAAGAAAGCTTTCAATATTGGACGGGTTTGCCAAGTGTTTTTGCAAAAGGTTTTATTAAAGTAAATCAGTTGGTATTTCCAGAGTTTAAAGTTCATGAGGTAAAACCGATTCTTGCTGCACAAGAATATCCACTTGGTAAAGGGCTTTTTTTAATACACAGTAAGAACGATGGTGCCATTTCATATGTACAGTCACAAAAGATTCATGAGAAGTCAGTTAATAGTTTTTTATGGATTTCACCAAAGGGTGGACACATTCGAAGCTATAATCATTTCAAGGAAGAATATGAAGAACGAGTCTTGCAATTTTTAGAAAACCACTTTTTAAAAAGAAAAATAGAAGATCGATCATATTCGATTATGTCGTAAGTGAGAGGGATGAACCTCTTGCTTTTTTTTCGTTGTTTCGTCTTGTGAAATTACTTTTGTAAAATTCAGATTATATAATTGACAACGCTTACATAAAGTGTATTATTATAGTAGTAACAAATATTACCAGGTAATAAAAAGATAAAATGGGAGGGATTTTTTTGCATGCTGTTTGGTTAGCGGTAATTGGAACTGTTGTGTTTATTTTAGGTTATCGTTTTTATTCAAAGTTTGTTGCAGAAAAGATTTACAGACTTGATCCAAACTTTGTCACTCCTGCTCATGAGTTTAAAGATGGCGTTGATTTTGTTCCAACAAAGAAAACCATCTTATGGGGGCATCATTTCACATCTGTTGCTGGTGCAGCTCCCATTGTTGGACCTGCAATTGCAGTGTATTGGGGCTGGTTGCCTGCATTATTGTGGGTTCTGTTAGGAACGGTATTTGCAGCTGGAGTCCATGACTTTGGAACACTTGTTTTATCCGTTCGAAATAAAGGACAATCTGTAGGTACTTTGGCAAATAAGTTAATCGGAAAGAGAGCAAAGCTATTATTTTTATTTATTATTTTAATATTAGTATTAATGGTGAATGCGGTGTTTGCATGGGTCATTTCGAATTTGTTTATCAGATTCCCAGCAAGTGTCATTCCTGTATTTATTGAAATTCCTTTAGCGATTTGGATCGGTTATGCAGTCTATAAAAAACAAAAGAAAATGCTATGGCCATCGATTGTTGCGCTTGCAGTTATGTATGGTTCTGCAGTCCTTACGAGTAAAATACCGGCACTTCAAATTGATTTAGTGAACTATTTCGGGGGACCAGAAAGTACAACACTCTTTGGGTTAAATGGTGTCTCGATGGCATTTTTTGTCTGGATTGTCATTCTGATGATCTATTGCTACATTGCTTCCATTCTCCCAGTATGGAAATTACTTCAACCGAGAGACTATATTAACTCTCATCAACTTGTAGTTGGTTTAGTTATCATGTACGGGGGATTAATTTTCTTAAATCCTGAAATAACGGCACCAATCACGAATCCAGCAGCGACAGATAAATCCTGGTTCCCGTTATTGTTCATCACGATCGCATGTGGTGCAATTTCTGGTTTCCATGGACTAGTTTCCTCTGGAACAACTTCGAAACAGTTAGATAAAGAAACAGATGCGCGCTTTGTTGGTTATCTAGGTGCTGTTGGGGAAGGGTTTCTTGCATTGATTTCAATTATTGCGTGTGTCACTCTTTTTGCAAATGCAAATGAGTTTAAAGAAGCATATAGTAGTTTTGCTGCAGCAAATGGTGGGGGACTTGGCAACTTTATTGCCGGTGGAGCACAGCTAGCAACAGGGATTGGAATCCCATCTGATATTGCTAGAACGATTATTTCAGTCATTGTCGTTAGTTTTGCCGCTACAACACTTGATTCTTCAATTCGTCTTATGCGCTACATTATTGCTGAATTGGGTAGTGAGTATAAAGTACCAGCATTATCAAAGACTCATGTTGCGACATCGATTGCGGTCGTTTCAAGTGCTGCTTTGGTACTACTACCAAAAGGTCCAAATGGCTTTGGATCTGGTGGATATTTATTATGGCCACTATTTGGAACATCAAACCAGTTACTAGCGGGAATCAGTTTATTGCTTATCTCGATATGGCTAAAGAGACTTGGACGTAATTATCTAGTATCCTTTATCCCAATGGTGTTCTTACTCTTTATGACGATTTGGGCTATGGTACAGCAGGTCATTTTCGAATGGTCAGGTCTAGGGGCTACAGATGCTAACTTACTGTTATTTATCTTCGGTAGTATCATTCTGGTTTTTGCGATTTGGATTGTATTGACGGCCTTACATGAACTGACGAAAAAGGATGATCCAAGAGATATCAATTCTTCAATGTAAAAAGAAAAAGGAACCCGTTTTTGGGATTCCTTTTTCACTTTAAAATAAGTGGGTGAATAGCATGAATGGA
>JBEQAC010000306.1:0-3858 GCA_041640535.1 Bacillaceae bacterium | reverse complement strand
TGGCTGAATAAACGATCAATTTCTATCAGAACGAAATTCATCTTCTTTTTCATTATCCTATTTTTAATTATGATTAGTTTTTCCCTATTTATCAGTTATAATAACAACCAGACGATTAAGCAATATAATCGTATTCAGGAACGCTTTTTTATGCTAAACAATGTATCTCAAAAATCATCAGAGACGTATGATGCAATGGAGACCTTTTTAAACAAGCAGCTTTTAACCGATTATGATCACTACGTAAAGAGCCGGAAGGAACTTGTAGATGCAAAGTTGCTCCTAGAAAGCAATTTTCAAAATGAAAACAATTACATTAACGCAAAAAATTATCAAAGTATTATAGATAGCTTTATAGAGGAAAGTGATACTGCCGTTCATGCTTTTTTAGAGGAAGATATCGAAGTTTATTCAAAAAGCCAAAAAGAAGCCTTCATGCTCATTGGTTTTATCCATGATAAAACATTATCTCTATTAAACGATGACCTTTCCATGTCTCAGACATATCATGATGCGATAAATACAAGGAATCACTATATGCAATTAACATTGCTGTTTATGGCTATTGCAACTTTCTCTTTTGGGTTATTTATCTCCTACTTGTTCAGTCATAACATTACAAGTCCCATCTATCAACTGACACGAGCCGCCCGTGAAGTGGCTAGCGGTAAATTAGACGGTCCGAAACTTCTCGAATTAAATGATGAAATAGGTTTCTTATCTAAAACCTTTAATCAAATGCGTACAGATTTAGCTAATAATGTGCGTCAATTAAAAGAGAAATCAGAGCAAGAAAAGCTTTTAAAAGAAATGGAATTAAAAAGTCTTCAAAGTCAGATTAACCCCCATTTCTTATTTAATACTCTGAACACGATTTCAAAGTTCTCTCTTATTCATGGGTCAGAACAAATATATAAGCTAATCAACTCGATTTCTAAATTACTTAGGTATAATCTCGGGTCAATGGACAAGCCTGTAACATTAGCAAATGAACTAAACGTGGTCCAAGAGTACTTTTATATTCAAAAAACGAGGTTCCAAGATCGAGTAGATTTCGTTGTAGATGTATCCGAGGATTGTATGTCTCTTAAAATACCAATTCTAACCCTACAACCTTTAGTGGAAAATGCGTTTATTCATGGGATTGAACCTTATGAGCAAAAAGGACTTATTAAAATTGAAGGATCCTCACGAGGGGACTTCGTTATTTTAAAAATCTGCGATAATGGCGTTGGTATGGATGAAAAAACAAGGTTGATGCTTTTGAATAAATCAACTAAAACACCCCAATATACCGGACATTCCACAGGCTTAGGAGTCGTCAATGTATTTAGAAGACTTGAACTATTTTATCAAGGAAGAGAACAGATTTCGATTGAATCAGAAATTGGAAAAGGTACAACGATTGAGTTAGTATTGCCTAAAAATTCGACATCGGAGGATTCCGCCTATGTATAGAGTATTAATCGTCGATGATGAAACAATTGAACGAAAAGGTCTAGAAAAGATTATTAATGACAACTTCTCCCCCATTTTGATTGAAGAAGCAGACAACGGGCGTACCGCCATATTAAAAGCGGAAGAATTCCGGCCAGACATTGTTTTTTTAGATATAAAAATGCCGGGCATTAACGGGGTTGAGGCTGCAAAAGAAATTAAAAAGATGAATAGAAACACACATATATTCATGGTAACGGCGTTCGATACGTTCGAATACGCTCGTCAGGTAATAAAATATGGGGTAAGGGAATATATTCTCAAACCATATAGTAGAGAAGAAATTATTGATCCGTTAAAAAAAGTCCTACATGAAATAGAACAGGAAAAAGAAAAAAGGACAGAGGAAATTACGTTAAGAGATAATTATCGTCGTGCGCTATCGATTGTCCAGTCCCGAGTCATCACTTCCATGTTAATGAATGCTTCCAACACACATAATATGATCGAGTTAGAATTGGAGGAAACATTCAATAAAGAAAGTTTTGTAATGGTATTCGAATTTAAGAAAAAAAATGGAACATGCGACCATCAAGAATTAAGAGAATTTATTTCTTTTATACAATCAGGATTAAACCGTTATTTTCCGAATCATTTTGTAGGTGAGGAAAATATGGGGAGAATTCCAATTCTTATTCAAACCGACGACAAGTACAATGATCAGAAAAATATTAAAGAGCGCGCTTTGATATGCGGAAAACAGATTATTTCGAATATTGTTCTAACCTTTCCCGACTTCCAATTATCAATTGGAATCGGACGTTTATATGATGAAGTAGAAAAATTTGTTCAGTCATACCACGAATCACTTTATGCACTTTCAACGATTAAACATCCTTTTCGATGTCATTTTTATAATCAACTTACTAGTGAAAAAGAAGATGTTCATGGTAAAACATATCCTTACAATTTGGAGAAAAAATTAATAGAGGTCGTCACTTCCGGGCTAGTAGATGACGTTCCAATTCAGTATAAAGATTATATGGACGCCCTTGTCACCTATTGTATAAATGAGAAAGAAGTGGAAGAAAAAGTCACTGAGTTTTTAGTACTCTTAAGCCGTCAAATTATCGACAGCGGTATTTCGATTTCTATTAATCGGAACTTTTTGGAAAATAATAGTCCTTTTAAACTTCAGGATGAACTCGTTACTATTGCAAATCACATCTATTCGATGTATTATTCGCAATCCAAAGATATATTGGTAATTGCGAAGGAGTATATTTCGGATCACTTTGACAAGGCCATCACACTAGAAGAAGTAGCTGAGATTGTGAAGCTAAGTCCTCAATATTTTAGTAAAACGTTTAAAGAACGTGCCGGGTGTTCTTTTATTGATTACCTAACAGAATTAAGGGTTGAACGAGCAAAAGAACTCATACGTTCAAATCAAAAAAGCGTAAAAGAAGTATGCTATCACGTTGGTTATAAAGATCCTAATTACTTTAGTCGAGTCTTTAAAAAATATACTGGAATATCACCGAGAGATTACAAGAATTCGTTCTCTACCTAAAAAAGATAATTTATATCACAAAAAAATGCTAACTACTTAAAATAATCCTACAACCGATTAGTTGTAGGATTTTTTGTTTTCTCATAATCTAATAAAGTTAAGAAAGACATATTATTTTGCTATATTTTAAGATTTCATTCATGTAAGCGATGACATAAAATGAAACTTGTAAGCGAATTCAACTAAAACCAATACAAAACATACAGGGGGAGAAATAAACATGAAGAAATTAAGTTTGTTATTCATTGCCGTTTTAGTAGCAGCCTTCTTAACTGCATGTAACAGTGGTGACAAAGCTTCTGGTACAGGTGGTGGAAGCGGTGAAGCAGGATTTATCGGAGTGTCGATGCCATCTAAATCTCTTGAAAGATGGGTACACGATGGAAATAACATGGTGAAAGAACTAGAAAAAATGGATTACAAAGTAGATTTACAATATGCAGAAGATGTTGTTGAAACTCAAGTTTCACAAATCGAAAACATGATTACTAAAGGTGTTGAAGTTCTAGTTATTGCTGCTATTGATGGTGAAGCGTTAACGAATGTACTTCAAATGGCTGCAGATGCTGAAATTCCAGTTGTTGCTTATGACCGTTTACTTAAGGGTTCAGAGCACGTAACTTACTATGCTACATTTGATAATTTCAAAGTTGGTGTAACACAAGGTAATTACCTTGTAGAAGCTTTAGATTTAGAAAACCAAGCTGGTCCATTTAACATCGAATTATTTGGTGGATCACCAGACGATAACAATGCATACTTCTTCTACAATGGTGCGATGTCCGTATTACAACCTTACATTGACGAAGGTAAGCTTGTTGTTAAAAGTGGACAATTTGGAATGGATA
>JBEQAC010000305.1:0-3870 GCA_041640535.1 Bacillaceae bacterium | reverse complement strand
AACTTAGTTTCACACCTTTTATTCATTTCTTCTGTTAAAATCGCGGGTATTGCCTCTATCGATAGAAAATAAACTTCATATTTTATTAGAATTTGAATAAATAACTGACTTTTCGCGCTATAATGGAGAATAGGGAACTTTGAGGCATTAGGAGGAAAAAAGGTGTTAAAGTCGAAAGTCCATTTTTGGACACTACAAATATTATTGATATTATTAATTGTGTATGTTGGAACGAAAGTGTCATTTTTATTTGAGCCAATCATTATCTTTAGCTCTACACTTTTTCTACCAATATTAATCGCTGGTATTCTTTTCTTTCTGTTTAATCCTATTGTTGAATTAATTGAAAAAGGAAGAGCACCAAGGACAGTCGCCATTCTCGTCTTATATCTATTATTTATTAGTCTATTTATTACATTAGTGTCGTTTATCGGCCCAATTGTCTCTGCTCAAATTGCAGACTTTGTTCGTAATGCACCACGTACTGCGATGGTCCTGCAGGAATTTATATTGGAGCTATCAGAGACGACCTGGTTCAATTGGTTAATGACCCAGCAGTATGTATCCATTGATCAAATTGAAGAAACATTTACTACGTTTTTAACCACCATTCCTGATAACATCACAGCGAGTGTTGGAAGATTATTAGGTGTTGTAACCAATATTACACTCATTATTATTACAGTTCCTTTTATCCTTTTCTACATGTTAAAGGATGGACATAGGTTTGCACCTACTGCTGTTAAATTCCTTCCTACTTCATATCGCCAGGAAGGATTGAATATCTTTAAAGATTTATATGAAACACTAGCAACCTATATTCAGGGACAACTTATTGTCTCCTTAGTAATTGGTACAGGTTGTTTCATTGGATTCTTAATTATCGACCTACGATATGCACTTGTTTTAGGTATCATCATCGCCATCACCAATATCATTCCATATGTTGGTCCATTCATTGGTGCTGCACCTGCCATTATCGTTGGTTTACTAGACTCACCAACAAAGGCTCTTTTAGCTGCTATTGTCGTATTAGTAGTCCAACAGTTAGATGGAAATCTGTTATCTCCGTTAATTATCGGGAAACGATTAAACACACATCCGTTAACGATTATCTTACTGTTAATCGGTGCTGGTAGTTTTGGCGGAATCATAGGAATGATTTTAGCCGTTCCCACCTATGCAGTTCTGAAAGCCGTTGTCCTTCATGTTGTTCGTTTAATAAGACTGCAACGAAAGTATAAAGAGGAAATCATACTGAAAGAATGAAATATAAACTGAGTGACCTTCGTTACTCAGTTTATATTTATATACAAGTAATATTGATTGACTAACGATTTAGAAATTACTATACTTTACATGACCTGATGGTCCTACTCTATCATGAGTATTGAGAATGAGGGTGTTCATTTTGAAGGATAAAGATAAATTAATTATAGAAACAGCCATAAAGCTTTTTGCACAAAAGGGGTTTACGAATACCTCCATACAAGAAATTGCAAATGAAACGGGGATATCCAAAGGAGCATTTTATTTACATTTTAAATCAAAAGATGCTTTATTGCTCACTATCCTTGATTTTTATTATCACCGTTTACAAGCGAACATTCATACGTATAACGAGCTAGATCTTAATTCTAGAGAAAAGTTCATCCAACAAATTATTTCTATGCTCAATACCTTATTAAACCATAAAGAATTTATCATCATGCTGACAAGAGAACAAGCTCTGCCTTTAAACGAAACGGTGAAGGAGTTTATCTTTAAAATCCAAAAAAACACGTTTGAGTTTTATCAACAGGGGCTTCTTTCAATTTATGGCCGAAATATTGAACCCTTTTTATGGGACCTATCCATTATTTTAGATGGAATCTTATATTCCTATCTCCGAATCCTTTTATTAGACTCAAGTGAAATCGAAATTGAAAAACTTGTTGCTTTTATCATAAAAAGAATGGATAGTATGGTGAAGGAATTGGATCAAGAAGAAACGGTCATGACCCAAATGAAAATCGAAAATTTACTTTCAAGGTCAAAATCATTTTGTTTTTATAAAGAAAAACCAACGATTGATGATATCCTAAAACAGCTCCGACAAGAAATCGAGCCAATGGACAATCATGATGTTTTGCTAGTTTCACTAGAAGTAGTTGAGGAAGAAGTAAAAAAAGATTCGCCTAGACTTCCTGTTATTCAAGGAATGCTCTCAAACTTCAGGGAGTTTCCTCAACTTGAAAAATACAGAATAGAGATCGCCAACATGTATCAATTAAAAATATAATTGTCACAAAACGTTCACTAATAGGACGTTTTTTTTAGTTGTCTAAAAAATGAAATTGACCACGCAGTCACAAAATTATATAATTTAATTGACCGGTTGGTCATATTTTATAAAGAGTAAAGAACATGAGGTGATTTAGATGAACCAAATAAAAAACATCAAAAAAGACCTTCATCAAATGGTTAACATAACTAAACAAAAAATCTCCATCGCAGAAATCGTTACGAAATTAAAGCAACAAGGTGTAAATGCTCAAATCTGTAAGCGCCCAGAGCCTTGCAAATAAAAGGCTAACCACCGATCAGTTAGCCTTTTCCAGCTATTTTCACACTTTCCCCACCTCTCGCTATGTTCATCACTAAAACATTTCCCAACGTTGATCTCTTTGCTGAATATGAATACATTCACCAGGTAAAACATTTGGAACACTCCAAAATTTATGAGGATCATTTAACAACCACTTACTTTGAATCCATCGAATCGGGCCACCGTGACTAACAAACACAATGGTGTCATTGTTGTTCATTTTTAGACATTCTTCCTCTAACCATTTATCTATTCGCCGTCCTAATTGATTCAATGTTTCCCCTTGTGGTGGAGAAAAATCAAATGGATTATCATACCATTTCTGTACTAATTCCCTATCATCCTTCATAATTTCCTCATACGTTTTCCCATCCCATAATCCAAAATTTAATTCTCGTAATGCCTTCACTTCAACTGGAATCATGTGATGGTAGGAACTTATTATTTCGGCAGTCTTCTTACACCGTTCAAGATCACTTGAATAAATTCTAGTGATCTTTTCTCCCGCTAGTCTTGCAGCAACTTGCTCTACTTGCTTCCTACCGTTCTCTGTTAAAGATGCATTAAAATGACCGAGGTACCTTCGTTCTTGATTTTGAATGGTTTCACCATGCCGAACCCAAATCCATTTCACTACGCAACACTTCCTTTAAAGCTTGAATTAGTGCCTCATTCTCTTGTCTCAAGCGAACAGCACAGCGACAATAGGTTTCGTCTAAACCTTTAAAAAGCGAAGCATCTCGTATTAAAATTCCTTTTTGAGCCAATTTCACTTGTAATTTTTGAGCTGACAATTGTTCATTTTGAGTAGAAAAGAGTAAATAATTCGTTTCACTTGGATTTACATGAAAACCTAATGATGTCAATTCATCCTTTAACCACTTTCGTTCGTTTGCTAACCATGGTTTTGTTTTCTCGATATATTCTGTTTCATTTAGAAGTGAAACACCGATCAATTGAGCTAAATAGTTTACACTCCATTGAACCTTGTATTGATTTAATCGATCAATGATAGATGGATGTGCTGCCAAAAACCCTAAACGAATGCCTGGAATCGAAAAGAATTTGGTCATTGAACGAATGACGATCAAATTTTCATATTGAGTCACTTTTTGAACCAAGCTCATTTGTTCTTCTACTTGTAAAAAGTCAATAAAGGCTTCATCAAGCACGAGCATTTTACCAGAATCAATAATTTGTTGGAGAATTGGAAAAGGAACTAATTGTCCTGTTGGATTATTTGGGTGACCTAAGAAGAAACAGTCTACCTCTTCAATGGCTCT
>JBEQAC010000304.1:0-3907 GCA_041640535.1 Bacillaceae bacterium | reverse complement strand
TAAAATGTACTCGGGACCCTTCGAGGATCTTGCCTAGTTAGATAAACAAATATTGATACTTCCTTATAGAAATAGCCTGCTTGGTTAGGTACGTTGTTTCAAAATCCCCGGAAATTTTTAATATAAGTAATGAATGCTTATTTTTTTCCTTCCGATAGCTTTCTATATAAAGAAGCTCTAGATACATTTGTAATTTCACAAATTTGATTTACAGTCATACCTCCTTCTTTATATAGATTTACTGCATAATTCATACCTGCGTGATTTTTATGATATTTCTTTAATCTGCCTTTAAACTTTCCTTCTTTCTTGGCCAGCTCAATCCCTTCACGTTGACGCATACGTATAAGATCTCGCTCTAATTGGTTAACACCAGCCATTACTGTAATTAAGAATTGGCTGTATGGATTATCTTCTGATAAATCTAGCCATGTATCCTTGAGTGATTTTAAGCTTGCTTTTTTACTTCGTATTAAATCAATCAATTCAAATAAATTCTGCGTACTTCGAGTGATCCGAGTTAAGTCTGTAACATAAATAATATCCCCCTCCTGTAAATCCTCTAACATTTTTTGAAGTTGCTCACGAACCTTTGTTGCTCCAGAAACTTTTTCTTCAAAAATAATATCCATTCCGATTTCGTTCAATTGTTGAAATTGCCTTGAAGGATTTTGGGTAGTCGAACTGACACGTATATATCCGATTTTCCGCAAAATATCACCTCACTTTTGAGACAAGTCCTATGAGACACTCTTAACTATGATTTTATCAGTCTGTTACACTTATATCAATAGAGTACACTCTATTGATATATAATTGAACTAATTAACTGAATAACTACAGAAATGAGATGATACTGTATGAAAGTTGCGAGAGGTAGAGAATTGCTTACATCGGAACAACGACAGGCCCTTATGCAAATTCCTGAAGATGAGTGGGTGCTAGGAACCTACTTCACTTTTTCCAAACGAGATTTAGAAATTATAAATAAACGAAGAAGAGAAGAAAACCGTTTAGGTTTCGCCGTTCAATTAGCCGTTATTCGGTATCCCGGTTGGCCATACACTCATATCAAAAGCATCCCGGATTCAGTCATACATTATATATCGAAACAAATCGGTGCCACTCCATCTTCGATTAGTCTTTATCCTCAAAGAGAAAATACACTTTGGGATCATTTGAAAGAAATTCGGAGTAAATACGACTTTGTAACTTTTACTCTAAAAGAATATCGAATGACATTTAAGCATCTTCATCATTTAGCTTTGGAAAATGGTGATGCCATTCATCTACTACATGAATGCATAGATTTTCTAAGAAAAAACAAAATCATACTGCCTGCTATCACTACACTTGAAAGAATGGTGTGGGAGGCAAGGGCAATGGCAGAAAAAAAGCTATTTAATACGATTAGTGAATCTCTAACAAATAACCAAAAAGAAAAACTTGAAGAGATCATTACTTCACAGCATCCATCCGAATCAAATAAAACGATATTAGGTTGGTTAAAGGAACCGCCGGGTCAGCCTTCACCCGAAACATTTCTAAAAGTAATAGAACGACTCGAATACATACGAGGAATAGAATTAGAAACGGTGCAAATTAGTCATTTGCATCGTAATCGCCTGTTACAACTATCTCGCTTAGGTTCAAGATATGAGCCTTATGCATTTCGTGACTTTCAGGAAAATAAGCGTTATTCGATATTAGCCGTATATTTATTAAATCTTACTCAAGAGCTAACAGATAAAGCCTTTGAAATTCATGACAGACAAATACTAAGTTTGTTATCGAAGGGACGAAAAGCTCAAGAAGAAATTTAAAAACAAAATGGTAAAAAACTGAACGAAAAGGTTATACACTTTACGAACATTGGACAAGCATTAATTAAAGCGAAAGAGGAAAAATTAGACGTTTTTGAGGTTTTAGAATCCGTTATTGAATGGAATTCTTTTGTCTCTTCGGTGGAAGAAGCTCATGATCTTGCACGACCTGCCGACTATGATTATTTAGACTTACTGCAAAAAAGATTTTATTCACTTAGAAAATATACGCCAACGCTATTAAGGGTATTGAAATTTCATTCTACAAAGGCAAATGAACCACTTTTGCAAGCTGTAGATATTATTCGAGGAATGAATGAATCTGGGAAACGAAAAGTACCTGATGACTCACCTGTGGACTTTATCTCAAAGCGTTGGAAAAAGCACTTATATGAGGATGACGGTACAATCAATCGTCATTATTATGAAATGGCCGTCTTAACAGAACTAAGGGAACATGTTCGGGCTGGTGATGTTTCTATTGTGGGTAGTAGGCAATATAGAGATTTTGAAGAATATTTGTTTTCAGAGGATACATGGAATCAAACGAAGGGAAATACGAGGTTATCAGTTAGTTTATCATTCGAAGACTATATGACAGAGAGATCCAGCAGCCTTAATGAAAGATTAAAGTGGTTATCTGCCAATTCCAACAAGTTAGACGGAGTTTCTATTGAAAAAGGAAAGCTGTCAATTGCACGCTTAGAAAAGGATGTTCCAGAAGAAGCAAAAAAATTTAGTGCAAGCCTGTATCAAATGCTCCCAAGAATAAAATTAACCGATTTACTCATGGATGTTGCTTATATAACAGGATTTCATGAGCAATTCACCCATGCTTCCAATAATCGAAAGCCAGATAAAGAAGAAACAATCATTATCATGGCTGCCCTTTTAGGAATGGGAATGAATATTGGATTGAATAAGATGGCTGAAGCAACACCCGGACTTACATATAAGCAACTAGCCAATGTATCTCAATGGCGCATGTATGAAGATGCAATGAATAAAGCCCAAGCCATACTAGTAAATTTCCATCACAAATTACAATTGTCTTCCTATTGGGGAGACGGTACAACTTCCTCGTCAGACGGTATGAGAATGCAGCTAGGTGTTTCATCACTACATGCAGATGCAAATCCACATTATGGAACTGGAAAAGGAGCCACCATCTATCGTTTTACTAGTGATCAATTCTCTTCTTACTACACAAAGATTATTCATACTAATTCAAGAGATGCGATCCATGTTTTGGATGGTTTGTTGCACCATGAAACAGATCTAAATATAGAAGAGCATTATACAGACACGGCTGGTTACACAGACCAAATTTTTGGATTGACCCATTTATTAGGATTTAAATTTGCTCCAAGGATAAGAGATCTATCGGACTCAAAATTATTTACAATAGATAAAGCAAGTGAGTATCCAAAGCTAGAAGGCATTTTACGAGGACAAATAAATACAAAAGTCATTAAAGAAAATTATGAGGATGTTTTACGATTAGCTCATTCAATAAGAGAAGGAACAGTCTCAGCATCCTTGATTATGGGAAAATTAGGTTCTTATTCAAGACAAAACAGCTTAGCTACAGCCTTACGTGAGATGGGACGAATAGAAAAAACAAAAAACAATCTTTATTTTAAACTACATTTCGGATGAAACATTGAGAAGAAAAATACAGAAAGGATTGAATAAAGGAGAAGCCATGAATGGACTAGCAAGAGCTATTTTTTTCGGAAAACAAGGAGAGCTTAGAGAACGAACTATACAGCACCAATTGCAAAGAGCCAGTGCATTAAACATAATTATCAATGCCATCAGTATATGGAATACCCTACATCTAACAAAAGCAGTTGAATATCAAAAACGGAAAGGTAGTTTTAATGAAGACTTATTGCATCATATGTCACCTTTAGGCTGGGAACATATTAATTTACTAGGAGAATACCATTTTAATTCAGAGAAGGTGGTTTCATTAGATTCTCTAAGACCACTGAAACTTTCTTAGCGTTGTTAAAAATGGGGGAATCGTCAGGAAAATGGGCTTAGCGTTGTAAATCCGCATTTTCCTGACGGTACCCCTT
>JBEQAC010000303.1:0-3912 GCA_041640535.1 Bacillaceae bacterium | reverse complement strand
TTCCAGAATATCGATTAACAGATGACCTTAGACAAGAAATTATTCAATCTGTTCTAAAGTGCAAAATGGATATACTCGCTGATTTACTGTAGGTAAAACAAAACCAGCCTTGATTGGCTGGTTTTGCTTTTAATCATTACATATTAACCATACAATTAAATATAGTAATGTAAAAACTCAGATAAACTTAGTACCGCTAGTGATTGACCATAAGGCATTGTTGTTATTTTAATTTCCTTATAAAAGTCTAACGTTTCCCCCATTCCAGTTCCAACTGAAACTTTTTGAACTGCACCATCTTCACCAATAATAACTGAATGTTAAGCTCCCTGTGGATGAAAAATAAACGGTAAAATTCCGGCTAAATTGGGAAATACCCATATTTCCTTAAAAATAAGGGGAGTTTTTCCGTTTATAATATCCAAATCTTTGGATTTTGTCTTATTTAGAGCAGTTAATCGGAATATCTCCGCTTATCTCAGCTTCTTTAGCTTCCTTTATATTCATTAGTAGGAAATTCTCCGCCTATTAATTCAGATACCTACATGAAATCGATACGGAGGAGGCGGAAGTGGTTTGCAAACTTCTTAATAAGCAAAATTCGTAATTCGCAATCCGAAGTAGTAGCAATTAAACGCAAAATAGCAAGGGTATAAACCCTTGCCATTTCTAATGTTTATTTAATCTCTCTAGCCAATTGTCCTACATTTTATAGTGCAAAGAAGATTACATTTTGGTTTGCATTTTCCTGTACAAATTGACGTTTTGCGATAGGAAACGGAACCCGTTACAAAAAACGCCCGGTCCTTTTTTGTATTCTATGCCATGTATCCCTCAAAGCTATCTTTATTTTCACAGGAATGTATTTATTCCTTTAAATCTTCAATTGAGTCAATATCCATGTATGCTGGTACGACTAATCCTAGCTTAGTTCCAGTAAGGTTTGCGCCTAAGTCTTCAAACTTTCCTTCGTATTCAGCATAATAATCAGCGTGTGTTGTTGGCAACCATGCACCAACCAATGCATCACCACTTCCGTTTGCTACACCAGCCCACATCGGACCTGCATCAACCTGAATTAATTTTACTTCGTATCCAACACTTTCAAGCACATTTTCAACGACATGTGAGCTAGCGATAACGTCATCCCATGCTACATAAAGAATCTTTATCTCTTCACCGTTAACCTCGTTAACCCCTTCAGTCCAAGTGCTAACTAACTCTTCGTTTTCGCTCACCCATTCTGCTGCCGCATCAGCTGGTTCACTACCTTCTTGAATTAAATTCATCACGGTTTCGATATGTTCTGGCTCCCAGTTAAATTGATCAAGGAGCTTATAAGCATCAGGATGATCTTCACTTAAACCTTGACGAACAATCGTGTTAACATCTTCAGCTCCACCGTAGATCCCTTTAGGATCTTCTAAGTATTTTAAATCATAGCTGGCAAACTTCCAGTGTGGACTCCAACCTGTTATAATGATTGGCTCTTCCTTATCATATGCCTTCTTCAAAGCTGCTGCCATAGCAGCACCTGAACCCTCTACTACATTCCACTCATCTAGTCCGTATTCAGGTAAAACCTCATCAATTGTTAATTTCATTAATCCTGCGCCTGGATCAATTCCTACAATTTTGAAATCAACTTGTTCACCTACAGAACCGGATGAACTTCCTGTTTGCTCTCCTCCACATGCTGCTAAACCAAAAGTAAGTGCTACTGCTGATGTAAATCCTAGTAATTTTTTAAACATTAAACTGTTCCCCCTTGTTTTTTCTTGCCAATATTTTGAGTGATGCGGTCTAGTAAAATAGCGATAACGACTATTGCCAAACCAGCCTCAAACCCGACACCTGTTTTAATTTGCGTAACGGCACGGTAAACCTCTGTACCGAGTCCTGGAGCCCCAACCATGGATGCGATAACCACCATCGATAAAGCTAGCATGATACTTTGATTGATCCCTGCCATGATCGTTGGCATGGCTAGTGGGAGTTGTACCTTTAAAAGCTTTTGCTTGGTTGTAGAGCCAAATGCTTCTGTTGCCTCAATTAAATCTGCTGGTACCTGCTTAATTCCAAGGATGGTTAAACGAATCGTTGGTGGCATTGCAAAAATAACGGATGCAATAACACCTGGTACCACCCCAATACTAAAGAAAAAGATAGCTGGTAGTAAGTAAACGAAAGCCGGCATGGTTTGCATCAAATCAAGTATAGGGATAACTACCTGTCTTACTTTTTCACTTTGTGATGCCCATATTCCAACCGGAATTCCAACCACAATCGAAATTAACACCGCCGTCAATACAAGAGCAAGCGTTTCTAACATATCTTCCCAGTAACCTAAATTATCAATAAGTAATAAACCTAGTAACGCAAATAAAGCAATTCTCCAATTACAAACCTTCCAAGCTAGAAAACTCACAAGAATAATAAGTAAAATAGAAGGTATAAATCCTAAACCTGTGACGATTCCATCAACAAAAAATTGAACCCCAGTTGATATGCCATCAAACATTCCACCAAAGGTAGCAGTCATCCAATCAACTAAAACATCGATCCAACTTGCTAAGGGAAGCCTTGGTAAAATTCCATCCATCTTACATCACCTCCTTAGCTACTGCTGCCTCAGGCTGAACAACCTCAACCTCATTTATAAATTGCTCATTACCAGTAAGAGCTCCAAGAACAGCACCTTTAATTAAAATTCCTTTTAATCGGTTATTTTCATCCGTTACGGCAACAGGAATATTTGCCGTTGATACTTTATCAAATAGATCAATTAATAACGTTTCTGTTCCAACTACATTTATATCCTTATCTATGTAGGCATTTAATGACTGATTTTCTTCTGCTGCTTTTAAAGCATCTTTTGCAGTAATGGCACCAAGAAGGGTCTGCTGTTTATCTACGACATAAATAGATGAGATTCCTAGACCTTTCATTAATTGAAGGGCGACACGTGGACCTTTATCAACTTGAACAGTCTCAGCACGCTTCATAACATGCCCGGCAGTAAGTACCTTTGAAAGATCAACATCCTCTACGAATCTCTCTACATATTCATTAGAAGGGTTCATTAATATTTCTTCAGGTGTTCCTATTTGTACGATATTTCCATCCTTCATAAGAGCGATTCGGTCACCAATGCGAAGGGCTTCATCTAAATCATGGGTAATAAATACGATTGTTTTTTCCATTGTAGATTGTAATTCTAGCAACTCATCCTGCATATCTTTTCGAATCAACGGATCCAATGCGCTAAAAGCTTCGTCCATTAAAAGAACATCAGGATCATTTGCCAGTGCTCTCGCTAGTCCCACACGTTGCTGCATTCCACCACTTAGTTGACTAGGATACTGACTTTCATAACCCTTAAGTCCTACTAATTCTAATGCTTCTAATGCCTTTTTACTTCTATCAGCCTTTTCAACACCTTGAATTTCCAAACCGTACTCCGTGTTCTCAAGCACTGTTTTATGGGGGAACAAGGCAAACTTTTGAAAGACCATGCTAATTTTCTTTCTTCTTACTTCCCTTAGTTCTTCCTTATTCATCTTCACTACATCTTTACCATCAATTTGAACTTGGCCGATTGTAGGCTCAATGAGTCGATTAAGTAATCTTACTAAGGTTGATTTACCACTTCCAGATAAACCCATAATGACAAAGATTTCGCCTGCATTTACTTCAAAGGATGCTCGGTTAACCCCAACTGTTGAACCTGTTTCCTTTAATATTTGTTCCTTTGATTTACCTTCTTTTAATAACTGTAAAGCCTTCTTGGAAGATTTTCCGAAAATCTTGGTAACCTCACTAACCTTTATCTTTACATGTTTTTCTTCCATTCTTTCACCTCATTTAATTTGTCACTTGGGACTTTTTAATTATAACCGCATTATGAATTTC
>JBEQAC010000302.1:0-3920 GCA_041640535.1 Bacillaceae bacterium | reverse complement strand
GAGGACGACTCTCTTTAATCTCGGGAATTGTACCAATCGTTCTAATGTTTACAATCAGTTTAACTGTAGGGTTAATTGCCGGATATTTTTCAAGAGTTGGTGAAGTAATAATGAGAATTTTAGATATATTATTTGCTTTCCCTACTGTTTTACTCGCAATCGCAATTGCAGCGATAATAGGGTCAGGCTTAACTACGATATTATTGTCTATGTGTATTGTTATGCTGCCATATATGACAAGGGTGGTATTTACTTCAACAATGAATGAGAAGAACAAGGAATATGTGGAGGCAGCAAAAGCATTAGGTGCGAATAAATTTGAAATTCTATTTAAAGAAATCATGCCAAATGTAATGACCGATCTTATTGTGTACTCAACAACATTAATTGGAGTCATGATTGTATTTGCAGCAGGACTAAGTTTCATTGGTTTAGGAATACAACCACCTGAAGCAGACTGGGGTCGTATGGTTGCTGGTGGAACAAGTGTGCTAACGCAAGGAGCACCACATATTTCTACGATACCAGGTATTGTTATTTTAATTGTTGCTACAGCATTTAATTGGTTAGGAGATGGATTACAAAGCGCGTTAGATCCTTATAAACGCACACAATGATAGGGGGGTTGAATATGAGTTTACTTGAAATTACAGATTTAGAAGTACATTTTAATACACCAGCAGGAACTGTAAGGGCGGTAAATGGTGTTAATATTACCATTCGTCCTGGAGAAATCATGGCTGTTGTTGGTGAATCAGGTTCAGGTAAAAGTATTACTGGTCTTTCTATTTTAGGTCTTGTTCCTAAGCCAAACGGAAAAATCGTGCAAGGAAGTATCCTTTTTGAAGGCGTTGATTTAGTTAAGAAAACAGAAAAGCAATACCGTGATATCAGAGGGAAAGAAATCGCTATGATCTTTCAAAATCCATTAACAGCTATGGACCCGTCTTTTACCGTTGGAAATCAATTACTAGAAATTATTCAAGATCGGCAAGGATTGTCTAAAAAGGAAGGTTTAATTGAAGCTAAAAAGCTACTTGATTTAGTTGGTATTTATGATCATGAGCGAGTATTGAATTCCTATCCACATGCATTAAGTGGTGGTATGAGACAAAGAGCCATGATTGCGATGGCTTTAAGCTGTAAGCCGAAATTGCTTATCGCTGACGAACCAACAACAGCTCTTGATGCAACGATTCAAAAGCAAATCCTCTCATTGCTAAAAAAGATTAATAAGGAGCTTAATACAAGTATTCTATTTATTACACATGACTTTGGTGTAGTAGCCAATCTTTGTGACAAAGTGGCAGTTATGTACGCTGGGAAAATTATCGAATATGGTGAAACACAAGAAATTCTTACAATTCCGAATCATCCTTATACAAAAGGATTAATGAATGCTATGCCAGAAACTTCACTTCAAGTTACAAAATCAAAAACTGGCAAGAAACGGTTACAGCAAATTGATGGATCTCCGCCTGACTTACTTAGCTTACCTACTGGCTGTAGTTTTTACGAACGTTGTCATCGACCAATAAATATATGCAAAACAAAGATTCCGGAAGTAACGATAAAAGAAAATGGTCATTTAGTCAGTTGCTTTAACAAGGAGGAATTGTATGTCTAATTTAATAGAAATCAGATCCTTAAAAAAAGAGTTTAAAGTAGGTAACAATAAGCTATTTAAAAAAGGTAATTCATTTACGGCTGTTAATGATATCACTCTAACAATTAAAAAAGGAGAAATATTAGGTTTAATTGGTGAATCAGGATCAGGTAAATCTACTATCGGAAGAATGGTACTAAGATTGATTGAGCCTTCATCAGGGACGATTACGTACAATGGTAAAGAGATTACCAACTTATCACATAGTGAAATGAAGTATTACTATAGTAAAATGCAGATTATCTTCCAAGATAGTGCATCCTCATTTAATCCACGAAAAACGATCGGAGAACAAATTGTGAATCCAATGTTGCGACTAGGAGTTTCTAAGTCTAGAAAAGAAGCAGAGACGGAGGTTTACAATTTACTTGAAAGAGTTGGTTTGAAGACAGAACATTTTCTTAGATATCCTCATGAATTTTCTGGTGGCCAGCGACAACGGATAGGTATTGCCAGAGCACTAGCTTTAAAGCCAGAATTTCTTGTGTTAGACGAACCAACTTCTGCATTGGATGTTTCCATACAAGCCCAAATATTAAATTTATTACTTGATCTTCAGGAAGAATTTAACCTAACTTACCTTTTCATTGGTCATAATTTAAGTATTATTAAATTTTTCTGTGACAGAGTGGCTGTGTTATATAAAGGTCGTTTAGTAGAGATTGGCGATAGCGACACATTATATGAAACTCCTTATCATCCAGTTTCAAGGATGCTTTTAGATTCAGTATTAACTTTAGATAAGAAAGCCTTAGGAAATGATGAAACAGAAGAGAGTCGGAGTAAGTCAGGTAGCGAATCCGGTTGTGTATTCTCAGGGAAATGTAAATACACAACAGATATTTGTAATCAGTCACATCCACCGATTAGAACGCTAAAAGTTGGCCATCAATTTGCTTGTTATCATCCACAGGTGATTGAAGAAGATCTTAAGCTTACTATTAATCAATAGGATTTGCATCTGTGAATCAGAAGGGGAGGTGGTACTTCTATACACAAATAATTTGTGAAAACTATTCTTTAAAAAGGAGATGACTAAAATGTCTTACCCTATTAATGTCCAGTTAACAGTCAAAGGAATCTCTATTACTGAGGATGAGACACTTGCTTTGCAAACAAAGTGGGATGCAATTCAAGCATTAAAACATGATTTTGATGAAATCAATAAAAATGTATCAGATATTGCGATATGTATTATTCCAGGAGGGAGTGGAAAAAATGAGTGATTCTCTTGCTAAAAAAACAATTTCAGAATTAGCTCCTTTAGTTCGTGAAGGGATCATTTCGCCTGTTGAAATTACCAAAGAGGTACTTGAAAGAGTAAAAATGTATGATGAAGTCATTAATTCATATATTGAGATTTCTGAAGAGAACGCTTTGGACTCAGCCAAAAGAGCAGAAAAGGAGATTAGGGATGGAAACTATAAGGGAACCTTACACGGGATTCCTCTAGCATTAAAGGATATTCTAAATTTTAAGGATGAAAATGTAACTTACGGTTCAAAAATTCACAAAGAGAATGTACCAGATTTTGACGCTACAGTTGTGGCAAAACTAAAGGAAGCTGGTACACTGTTTACCGGAAAACTAAATATGCATGAATATGCTTATGGAGGTACTAATAATAATCCGCATCATGGACCATGTCGTAATCCATGGGATATTGAAAAAATACCTGGTGGTTCAAGTGGAGGTTCCGGGGCGGCTGTTGCGGCTGACTTAACCATTGCATCCCTTGGAACAGATACAGCTGGATCGATTCGTATTCCTGCATCGATTTGTGGAATTATTGGTATGAAACCTACCCATGGTTTGGTGAGCAAATATGGATGTTTCCCTCTTTCTTGGTCCCTCGATCATATTGGTCCAATGACAAAAACTGTAGAAGATTCTGCCATCTTACTTGAGTATATTGCTGGCTATGATGTGAATGACCCCACGACAATTGATATGCCGTCAAAAAACTATACCAAATATTTGACAGGGGATATTAAAGGGATGGTTATAGGAATTGAAGAAGACTTCTTTTTCAATAATATCGATCATAATGTGGAGAAGCTTGTTAAAAAAGGAATAAAACAATTAGAGAGTATGGGAGCAAAGGTTGAATTGATAAAAATCCCTTCGCTTAAATATTCGGAATATGCTGAATATATGACATTTATGGGAGAATCAGCATTAATTCATAAGGAGAATTTTAAACTAAGACCGAATGATTTCGGTAAGGATGTCCAGTTTTCATTGAAGCTTGCAA
>JBEQAC010000301.1:0-3953 GCA_041640535.1 Bacillaceae bacterium | reverse complement strand
GTTCGAATTCCTGAAGGACTGCTTCTTCCACTAAATCTGTTAGCTCTTCAATAATAAAAGAACCTTGAAGTGGATTTTCATTCTTTGTTAAGCCATGTTCCTTCGTAATAATCATCTGAATCGCCATTGCCCGTCTGACCGATTCCTCTGTCGGGGTGGTAATGGCTTCATCATAGGCATTTGTATGCAGGGAATTGCAATTATCATGTAAGGCCATTAACGCCTGCAGTGTCGTTCGAATATCATTAAAGTCGATTTCCTGGGCATGAAGGGAGCGTCCAGAGGTTTGGATATGGTACTTTAGCTTTTGGCTCCGCTCATTTGCACCATACTTATCTCTCATCACTGTCGCCCATATTCTCCGTGCCACACGACCAATGACTGAATATTCAGGGTCTAATCCATTGCTAAAAAAGAACGATAAATTTGGTGCGAAATCATTAATATCCATGCCACGACTTAGATAATACTCCACATACGTAAAACCGTTCGATAAGGTAAATGCGAGCTGGGAAATTGGATTGGCACCAGCCTCAGCGATATGATAACCAGAAATCGAGACAGAGTAATAATTTCGAACCTGTTGTTCAATAAAATATTCTTGAATATCTCCCATCATTCGTAAGGCAAACTCGGTTGAAAAAATACAGGTATTTTGGCCTTGGTCTTCTTTTAAAATATCTGCCTGTACCGTACCTCTCACTGTCTTCAGTGTGTAGCTCTTTACATCGTGATATTCATCCCCTGTTAAAGGTCTACCTAACTCCCGCTCTTTTTTCTCTACCTGTTGATGAATGGCCGTATTCATAAACATGGCTAAAAGAATCGGAGCTGGACCATTAATGGTCATCGAGACAGAGGTTGATGGATCACATAGGTCAAAGCCATGGTACAGCTTTTTCATATCATCAAGGGTACAAATACTAACCCCACTTTCGCCAACCTTTCCAAATATATCAGGTCGATAATCTGGGTCTTCGCCGTACAGTGTGACAGAATCAAAGGCTGTGCTTAACCGTTTCGCTTTATCATCCTTGGATAAATAGTGAAAACGTCGATTGGTTCTCTCCGGTGGTCCTTCCCCAGCAAACTGTCGCTTTGGATCTTCACCTTCTCTTTTAAACGGAAATACACCTGCTGTATAGGGGAATGAGCCAGGCACATTTTCCCGATAGACCCATCTTAAAATTTCACCAAAGTCCTTGTATTTTGGGAGAGAGATTTTCGGAATGGATAAGCCGGATAAGCTTTTTGTTTGTAAAAGTGTAATAATCTCTCGATCCCGAATCTTAGTCACAATCTTGTCTTGGGCGTACATGTTCACACGTTCATCCCATGTTTGCAGGATGGCTTTCGATTCTTCGGTTAAATGTGATTCTACCTCATTCTTAAGCTCATGTAAGGAATGTAGTGTATCCTCATGACCGCCTTTTTCTTCTAGCGCTTCAATCGTTCCACTGATTTGAAACAGTTTTCTCGCATAATTTACTTGTTTTTCAGCTTGCTTATGATAGTTACGTACCGTTTCTGAGATTTCGCGTAAGTAGTATCTTCGATCATTTGGAATGATGACATTTTGTTTTTGAACTTCAGTTGAACCACGTAATGTGACCTTCCAATCGAGTTGCATTTTCTCATTTATTTTTTCAACTAAGGCCAAAAATAACCGATTTGTGCCAGGGTCATTAAACTGACTCGCAATGGTCCCATACACCGGCATTTCATCTAATTCTTTATCAAAAAGTAAATGACTCCGTTGATATTGCTTTTGAA
Source organism: Bacillaceae bacterium (assembly GCA_041640535.1). Classification (GTDB taxonomy): domain Bacteria; phylum Bacillota; class Bacilli; order Bacillales; family Bacillaceae_L; genus Litchfieldia. The sequence continues at coordinate 2,180 of JBEQAC010000301.1, read as the reverse complement.
CTTGTCTCTTGGCATCCTCAGAACCTTTACGTTCAAATTTATTGATGACAATGAGGTCTGCATAATCAATCATATCAATTTTTTCGAGCTGGGACGGGGCACCAAATTCACTCGTCATCACATACATTCCGATATCACAGACATTCATAATTTCGGCATCGCCTTGACCAATTCCACTCGTTTCAACCAAGATTAAATCAACATTTGCCGCCTTTGTTATCGTGATTGCATCTTTAATTGCCAATGATAGCTCAGATTTAGAGTGTCGAGTTGCAAGACTTCTCATATAGACTCTTGGATTAAAAATCGCATTCATTCGAATCCGGTCTCCCAAAAGCGCCCCACCTGTTTTTTGTTTTGTAGGATCAACCGATAAAATCGCTATTTTAGTAGAAGGGAGCTCATTAAGAAAACGACGAATAAGTTCATCGGTTAAAGAGCTTTTTCCTGCTCCACCAGTCCCAGTAATCCCAATTACCGGCGTTTCCTTTGCCAACCCTTTTACTTTTTCAAGAACCATTTCAGTCGATGCGGCCACTTCTTTTGGTAAATCGATTCGATTTTCAGCCATGGTAATTAGTCTTGCAATCGCCTGATGGTCACCTGCTGTCACTTTTTCAATTTCATCTGTACGTTCACTGGTCGTCTGAAAATCGCATTCTTGGAGCATTTTATTAATCATTCCTTGAAGACCAAGCTTGCGTCCGTCTTCAGGAGAGAAAATGGTTGAGATTCCATAGTCATGCAATTCCTTGATTTCTCGAGGAATAATGACCCCACCACCACCGCCATAAATGCGGATATGAGAGGCACCTTTTTCCTGAAGACAATCATACATATATTTAAAATACTCGACATGCCCACCTTGATAGGAGGAAATCGCAATTCCTTGAACATCCTCTTGAATGGCTGCTGTCACCACCTCATCCACGGAACGATTATGGCCCAAATGGATGACCTCAGCCCCACTCGCTTGAAGCATTCTGCGCATAATATTGATGGACGCATCATGGCCATCAAACAGGCTCGAAGCGGTGACAAAGCGAATAGGGTGCTGTGGCTTGTATCTTTCAACATGGTTCATTCCGTTTCCCCCTTACTGAACAGTTGAAGATTTCTTGAAACTAGCTTAGATCATTTGTTTTTCTTTTGATTTTGTAATCCCGTTTAAGATCAGATTCGTTTGAATTTCTATATATTCTTCTAAGCTATAATGCTTTTGAATGACCCACCTGCGGAAGCCCCACATCTGCCCTTGGACAATGATACTGTGGGCAACTAATAATATTTCCTCCGACCCTAAGTCTAGTTCGCCTGAATCCACACAGCGCTGAATCATTCGTTCAAAGATTTGAGCTAGTTCGTTTTCTTTTTTTAGCACATATGGAAGGGCATCCTTTGATAGTGATTTTGCTTCCTGGTACATAACAAGAACTTCATCCTGCATCTCATCCATCACCCTAAAATGATGGGCAATCGCGGATCTTAAGCTCTGGAGATTCCCTTGTGTTTGGTCAATATATTCCTCTAAACGTTCCACTACATGATCGTAAATGCTATCACATACTAAATAAAGAACATCCTCTTTGCTCCGGATGTATTCGTAGAGAGTTCCAATACTAAACCCAGCTGCCCTTGCAATTTCCCTTGTTGTTGTTCGATGAAACCCTTTTTGTTTAAATAGACTCACCGCCCCTTTTATCATTTGGTCACGGCGCTTTTTTATTAATCGCTCATCCTTTACAGATGCTTCTACTGTTCTTTTTCTCATCTCATATCCACCCACTTTTTTTAATCTTCAAATTTAAGCATTTCACATCACCATTTTGTTGCATTGCTCTTTCTTTTTCTTGTCTATCTTGATGAGATGAGTGAATTCCCCAATACCTAATGGCGAAAATGTAAGCATTAATCTTCTATATTTAGTCCTTCGTCAACATTCTGGATATAACCAAACGCTGGATCTCCTGAGTCCCTTCATAGATCTGCGTAATTTTTGCATCTCTCATATAGCGCTCCACTGGATAGTCCTTCGTATACCCATAGCCTCCAAAGATTTGAACCGCTTCTGTTGTTACCTTCATGGCTGTATCCCCAGCAAATAGCTTTGACATTGCCGATTCTTTTCCATATGGAAGTCCATTTGATTCTAGCCATGCCGCTTGATAGGTTAATAGACG
>JBEQAC010000300.1:0-3974 GCA_041640535.1 Bacillaceae bacterium | reverse complement strand
CCAGCAACCGGAGTCCCTCCGATTGTCGCCCCATCGGCAAATTTAGTCTCTCCGAAAAATACATCCCAGGCTGTTGAAATTGACCATTGAAAGCCAAAAAGAAATACGGCTGCAGCAGCAATTATAACAAATGCTTTTGCTTGGAGATTGGAGGTTGGATTGGATTGCATAACTGGCCCTCAATTAGCGAACATTCATAGACAAGTCTACGACAACAGAAGGGCCGGACACTTGAGCTTTAACAATTTCATCTTTAGTAAGCACCGTTTCCTTTGCTATAAGCAAGTCACCGTTTGCGTCGTAAATGTCTTTTATTACTTCTTTACCTTCTAGTATAGAAATTTGCTTTTCCCTAATCGTGTCAGAGGATGCTTCTACTTCAACAGCTTGAGAATGATCTTCTTTCTGCTCAGTGGGTTGAGGCTGAAATTCTGAATCCAGCTGTCTTTGCGCATCTTCATGAACGACCATGATATCTTTGCCAAGAGTAATGATGTGCTCTGCATTTAATGTTTCATCCCTGTCGGATACATCTACGGTTACCCCAGTAATCTGGCCATTGTCTTCGTCCACAAAAAATTCGGTTACCTTCCCCAATAACTGCCCTTTTCGTGTCATTACTTTGGTTCCTATAATCTTAATCTGTTTCGTAATGAGTTCACTGGTCACCGGAATCTGCGTCAAATCGATGACATCCCCAGCGTTATCTATCGTAACTGCGTATTCTCCAACTCCAATTACTTTTTTAAATGGAATCGCTTTAGTACTAATTTGCCAATCATCATGCTGCAAAGTCAAAAAATCAATTGACTTTTGACCTGGATTTACAATTAAAGATTTTACTCTTCCAACTTCATTACCATCCGTAATGCTAATTACCGGTAAGCCAACGATTTGACTGCTGCTTTTCATGTAAGTTCACCACACCCAACTGAGAATTTTGTCGACACACGTAAATTTCCCCGGAAATTTGTCAGTTACACTTTATTTTACTCGTCATTAAAAACAATGACAATAAAGTTTGATTTATCAATATTTGCTATATTGCTTCTTAAAAAATTGAATTTCCTCTCGCAAAGGTTCGTATACATAAAACCGTTCTTCTAGAGAAATGAGCAATGCAAGGAGCTTATCTGCTTGCTCTGTTTCGAGGTAATGATCGCGAAGAATGGAGGCGAACAGGTAATAATCCAGATCCGGCAAAGTGGGAATCAGGTGAGACTGGGCATATGTTTCAAAGTCGTCAGATGACATAAGTTTTTTATTACTGTGCAGTTCTTCAAGCATACTTTCCAAAATGGCTCTAGTTAACGTATAGTCTGGCAATACTTGATCAGCCTCTTCTAGTAGTTGTCCCTCTTCTTCTAGTTTTGTTTCCTTATCACTCTTAAGCGATTCACTTTCTAATACCGGAATTTCTATCTCAATCTCAGACGGTTGTACTGCTTCCTCCATTTCCAGCTGGAGTGAAGAGTGAGATACAGGCTCCTCAACATCGATGTCTGGCGTCCATTCCTCTAAAGCTTCGAATATCTCTGAACGCTTATCCCCATCCTCAATTAGCGGCTCTAGTGGCTCGTCTGAGTGGTTTATGGGATCCTCAGTATTCTCAATTGGCCCTTGAAGCTCCACTCTTCGAGCCAATTCTAATGATTCATCCTGTGGAAACCAATCCATCTGAGACAAAGCCAATTCGTCATTTTCAATATCACTCGTATTCTCTGGTAAAACAACATCATCTATTACCTCTGGTTGCTCAGCAGGATCCTTCGTCCCTACTTCAGGCTCAATGAGAGCGTCTCCCTTATCTGCTTCAACAATTGGAATAAAGGATGATTGTCCAATAGCAACAAGGGTGGATGTTTGGATACCTTCTTCTATAGGTGCATTTTTCTTGCCAATAAAATAGGCTAGAAGTCCAGCCAGCAAGAATAGTATCAGGGATGTCTGCCACCATTCCATAATGGAGGAAGAGAGCATTCCTAGGACTGAAACCAAAAGGGACGCAAGCACCAGCTGCAGTTTAATTTTGTTATTTAATCGCAGCGGAAATAGATATAGAATAGGAACAAGAATTAAAACACCTAGGAGTAAAGATAGATACTTAATCAGTATAATCACCTCTTTATAGTCCAAAACACCTAAATCACTTTGAGGATTCGACAACAACTTACAAAATTCCTCTAAAATCACTAAATAAACACTTTATTATTCTATTACAAAGTTCCTATAATGGAAAGAAAACATATTTTAAAACTTAACTAAAGATGGGGTACTAATCCATGTCCGCAAAGAAGGAAAACGGCTTTACATTGTTAGAGGTTCTCGTCGCGATTATCCTTTTTTCATTTGTATTTCTTCTGTTTGGAGCCTTTTTTGTCAACAGCTTCACTGCCTCCAATAAACAAGATAGTCAGGCAGTTGCAATCAATATAGCAAGATACCTCGCGGAGGAATGGAAAAATGGACAACCATGTGCAAAACCGTTGACTCCACCCCAACAAACGTATCGCTGCAATGAAATCACAATTAACGATCGTCAGTACTTTCCAGTCGTACACCTCGACCAATTGGATCCTATTGATATCATTACAGTAGAGATTTACTCTACTGGGTACGAATCTGACCAGATTCGTCCACTTACTGCTGTACATGTCGGAATGCCAAGGCGGACGCCATGAACAGTGTGTTTAAACGTTTAAGGGACGAAAAAGGCGTTACCCTAATTGAACTTCTTACAGCTACAATTGTACTTTTCCTGTTTATTATCCCTGTCTCAGGGTTTTATCTATCAGGAATTACCATCTTTCAACAAACCGTAAGCCAAACTAATCTTCGCAATGAATTAGACTTCGTCATTGGTGATATTATGCAAAAAGTACAATACGCGAGTTATTTTGAACTTCAGACATCGAATAATGCAGAAAGGGACATGCTGGTTAATCTCTTTCAGAGTGATAAACTGGCTAATCTTATCGAGCCTGGTACGGAGCAACACTTTTTCACGGAGGTCTCCACCTACCAGATTGCAGTTACATTCGATGCAGAAAATAGAAAACCCATTTCAACCGTTACAAAAGATACACTAAGTTTTGAAGACGTTAACTACAATCGGGATTCCTATTTAGTTTCTGGCTTATATCATTTAAACGAAGCTACTCAAATACTTAGCCTTTATCTAATAATAGCTCCAAAGTCTGATCTGCCACGTTACATTAATCAAAAGCAAGCAAGTTTCAGAAATCTTGAAGAGCTTTCAAGTTACATCCATGACGAGAAAAATTCTGCACCATTCGAATATATAAGAGCTATTACAACCCAGTTTTCTGTTAGTAACAGTCAATAAAGGAGTTCGTTATGAGAATTAATAATGAACGCGGGATTGCAATCCTAACCGTCGTCTTAATCATTACCATTTTTACCGTTTTAGGAACTACGCTACTCGGTATTACCCTTCAAGCAATAAAACATCGCGCGGTCTCAGACGGCCAAATTGAGGGGAAGATGCTTGCGGAAATGGGATTGCTGTACTTTCAGAAGTCACTGGAAAGCATAGATCCTTCACCAGGTTTAGATATAGATAGTGAGGTAAACAATTTTCTGCAGCAAAATTTTTCAACCGTAGATCCAAGTGGGAAGGAACTATTCACATTAATTAAGCTCGGTGAAAATAAAAAAGGGGCCTTTGCTATCATGTACAAAGTGGAAAAAACAGTTCCAATAAGCCCTAATCAGCCCTATTCAAAAAAGATCGCCGTTTCTGTTATTGGAATTCCTGAACATATTGATGAAAATGCAGAAAGTGTAACTACAAAAGTACGCTTAGATGCAGTAATATATCTAAATACAATTCCAGCCCCTTTTCATCATGCGGTTAGTACCCCCAATGAAGTACGATTATTCGGTGGGAGCAATATTATCGGAAATATATCAGCAGGATCTCTTTTAACAGCGAAAGATTATAGAACAAGTGA
>JBEQAC010000299.1:0-4021 GCA_041640535.1 Bacillaceae bacterium | reverse complement strand
CAGCACCATGGAGCCAAATGATCAATGGACGTTTTTCTCTGCTCATATTAGGAGAGTAATAGCCAAACCTTAGTGGCATCTCAGCATACGAAGACATGCTGTTTACCCAACCTTTGATCTGCTCCATTTTACCGCCGCTAAAATGATTAAAGACAAGTCCTGAAAGGGAACCTTGATCGGTTTGGAGTTCTTTCACCTGGGTTATGCGAAAATCACAGAAAACATATTCATTATGTCCCTGTTCTAGCATCGCAGTTTCTGAGTTTAAACGTTGAATTGCCTCACATTCAAGCTCCAGAGTAGCGTGTCGGCCGATTTCAGTTTTGTTCCCTTCACTATCTGATGTATACGCTTTCGTGATGCGGCAATATCCTTTTGACGGATATGTCTCTTCCGAAAACCAATCTTTTCTTAGTTGAATCACTTCACCTGTTTTTTTGTTTCTTCTCTCAACGTGAACGTTGAAAGTATCTTCCAGTAACTCCTCTGATTTTACAGAATCAGACAGCGGCAAGATGATTTTCGTTATGTACGGGCCATAGTCTGTAACTTCGGTCACAGTCATGTAAGAACGATTCATTTTTTTATCTCCTTTTTAATAGTCACTTAATCTTATAATTTATAAGAATGAAGCGTTTAGTTTTATGATTACAAAAACAAGGGAAATAAAGTTCATTCAAGTTGTTCTTAGAAATCTGATGATCTTAGCCATACTCCTTTACTAAAATTATTTACAAAACGTTTGGGTAATTCTACTTATATAACATCGTATCACTCTAAAAAAGTAAATGTCAACGCTTTAATTTACTAAACAACACTTAAAAAAATTAGTTAAGTTTAAACTTAATATGATTCATTCCAACGCTAAACATCGCTTCCTTATTAGGGTTGCAAATTTTAATTGTTTACTATAGAATCTACTAAACTAACAATTATGTAGAGGTGCAATGATGAGAGATACACAGGAATTTTTAAAAGTTTTCCAAAAAGAAATGAACTGGGAAATTTCCGATCGAAGTTATCAGGAGGCAAGGTCTTCATTATTGAACAACTACATGCTACTGACAACTGAAGTAGGTGAGGTTGCAGAGGAATTTAGGGCTATTTTCAACAAAACAGACAAACTTGTAAATGAGATGGGTCTAAGTGAGGAAGAAGCATTTAAACTAGCGAAAGAGACGTATAAAGAAAATATCGGAAAAGAAATCGCTGACTGTATAGCTTATTTGATAAAGTTTGCCAACTATTTAGAGATTGATGTAGAAGATAGCTTTTACAACAAAATGGACGAAATTAAATCAAGAGTAAATAAGGATCAGCGGGTGTAGGAATGGTAAATTAATAAAGTACTCTCCATAAAGTTGGAATATTATTCTTATTCTGTCATTTATTTGCTATTATTGAATTAATGGAAAAACCTATGTCCTATTAAAATAGGGAGGAGAATTTTATGACAGGGACCATCGCAGTCATTATGATTTTTTCAATTCCAATCATCGCCATTTTAACCGGTTATTTTCATAGTCAGTCTAAAATTAAACTTAAAATGGTTGAATCTCAATTAGAACTTGAAAAAATCAAACACGAAAACTATCTATTAGAAACTCAAAAAATGCGGATCGAACTCGAAAAAATGCAACTTGAAAATTCCCAGGACAAGATTACACCTCTTTAATTGAAAAAGAGGTTGTTCTAAAAATCACCTACACAATTTTGTGATGAGGTGATTTTTTTATTTTCCTAAATACCTTTATGATTAAATCATAAAATGTTCTCAATTTAATATCAATCTGTTACCCTTTTTATTTCTTTTTACCTCATAACTAATATGATGAAATGGGAGTGGTTAGGATAGCAAAGTATTATGATTAGCTATAAAAATCTAATAAATACGTGACCTTGCATGTTTTTAAGTGCTCATTCATGGAAACGCTGAATAGGAATAAGTAAGGAGAAATAGAAGGACAGGAGTGAATAAACATGGGGAAAATCGTTAATATACGTACAATACCCAAAGCTATTCAATTAGGGGATTGGAAAGAGAACTTTAATAAAAAACTAGAACCTATTCATCGTAAAAAAGAGCAGATTGAACAAATGAAAAAGAACATAGAAAGGGGCAAATAGTATTTGGCTATTTACCCCTTGGATATTACGCTTTTGCTCTCTCAGACCTTTGAGTATGGCTGTTTTTAATTTCTTCTACTCGACGACGAATATCCGCTTTCTTTTGAGCCAGCTTTTTTTGACGGTCTGCATTAATTTGTTGTTGTGTTTTAAATTGTATAATTTCTACATGATTAGCCATTGTTATTCGCCTCCTTTAAATTACTACGTTGCATCCGATCCGTTAATAAGCATAAAGCATGTATTAAGCGATATACCTCTCTTGAATCTATTATATCATTTTTTACCAATAAGTGATTAACTTTTTGATTATTTGAATCAAAATGAAAATTATAGACCCACTGTTTGCTCATATCAATGTCCATTTTAACAGAAACGACAGTATGATTTTCATAGGGATGGTTAATAACAGGTTGTTCTAAATTTTCTTGTATGACCTTAACAACACCCCAATCTTGATATGCTGGATCGTCAATATGAATCACCTTTGGTGTTCGACCTGACGTGCCAACATCCTCAATCTTATGTAGTTCTTTTCCCTTTTTTTCATGTAAGGTAAACCCTGATACTAGGTTTAAGTCTTTACTTGAAAATTCTCCATTTTTCATTCTAAACAAAACATTATTAATGTCTTTGATTAGCTCGATGACATACTCAGATCCATGAGATAAATCGTCAATGACCGTATCATAGACCTGTATAAGAGAATCATATTCTTTCATAATGGAAGTCATTTGTTTTTCATTTCTAGATTCCAACCGATTATATTGTGATTGAAGTAACGTGAACTTCGTTTCTAGCTGATGCTTCTCTTTGTTAAAGAATTCTTCTAACTTTTGAGATAATGTCGTAAATTCCTGATTGCCTGTCAGCATTCTTCCAAGGTAGTCATATACTCCTTGGAAGTAAAAATCTCCCTCTTTATCCAAAAGGGCCATTTTAAACATATTGTATTCTTGTCTTCTAAATATCTTATAAGCTCCTGTATGGAAATGAACGCTATAAAAGTCGAGTAATGAGGGCCAATAGATTAATATGGACATTACATATCCAATAGCGAAGCCGACTGTTAACGTTCCGACTAGCTCTATAATATTGTTAATATCTTGTAGTAATGTAGTTATAAATGTAGCAAGTGGAATAATAGCAGGAGTAATACTCACTGCTGATACTTTTTTCAAGCCTTCTTGTACTTTTATAAACCTTGAATAATCCCTGAATGGAGCTAAAAGCAACCAAATTACCCAGTTTGAATATCTAGCATCTACATGCCCACCTTTTAATTTCTCAATGGGTTTATCAAACGCCTTACTCATATCTAATAATCGACTATGGTAATTTTTACTTGTATCTATCATTATATTATCTTCCTCCTTCCTCTGTATGTTGAATTATATTTCTCCTGATTTCTTATTCTAATAGTGCTATATCATGTATAAATTTACAAGATTTGTTTTGTGTTATAGCCAGCTATCAATATATCATCTAAAAATCGAAATAAAATATTAATGTAGCTACAATAGTAGGCCTCTTTTTTGTGGAATGAACCCCAAAATGATACGATATAATGGCTATATATGGAATAGGTTTTAGGGAATTAGGGTTTAACCCACAAAATGAAGCATGAGAACCGTCCCGATGCTTCCAAGGAAATAGGCTTAAAGACACGAAATGAAGCACTAGAACCGTCCCCATGCTTCAGAATTAATATGTAGTTAAATAAAGGGGGGAAATAATGAAGAAAAGAGAAATTATTATGTTATCGATATTAACATTTTTATCGGGTATAGTTCTCGGATTTGTATTCTCACCAGTAAAGCAAGGTATAATTAATATCAATGGTAATACCACAAATAATCATTTTGATAAAAAGGATTCAACAGATAATTAAACA
>JBEQAC010000298.1:0-4030 GCA_041640535.1 Bacillaceae bacterium | reverse complement strand
CTGACCCCATTTGGAAAAACATAAAAATGATCAGCAGAAGTTGTACAACCACTTTTCAATAATTCACCTAATCCAACCATTGCACTTAAATAGACATCTTCTGGCCTTATATGACGCCAAATATCGTAAAGGGTCATCAGCCAATCAAATAATTCACAGTTTTGCGCCCACGGAATATTCCTTGTAAACGTTTGGTAGAGATGATGATGCGTGTTAATGAGCCCGGGATAAATAATCATGTTAGATGCATCAATAATTTCGTCAGCTGACTCATAAGGAATATTGATTCCTATCGCTTTAATTTCTTGCCCTTCAATATAAATAGAACCACCTGGATACTGATTTCGTTCTTCATCCATCGTAATAATGTTTCGTGCATTCTTAATCAATAGAGTCTTCAAAAACATCACCTTTTTCCTATTATTTTTTAAGGGTTATCGTAATGGTTTGTAAGAAGGATTGTCATCATAAAAGCCTACAAATTACAGGAGGGGATTTAGTGAAAACGAACAAAACCCGGATACACATATAGGAGTATCCGGGTCGTATCTCTTATTTATTTTAGAGGAAGAGTAATTAAAAATGTTGTTCCTTGTGATGAGCTTGAAAATAGCTCTATTTTCCCATGATGGTTTTCAATGATTCTTTGAACAATCGTTAATCCTAAGCCAGTCCCTGATTCTTTTGATGTCACAAACGGATTAAAAATATTATTTTGCATACTTTTAGGTATACCGGATCCAGTATCCTCTATAAAGAGGGAATACGAGTTATGATTTGTTTTAGAATAAATTGATATCTTACCATTTGAATCTTGCATCGAATCAATGCTATTCCTAATCAAATTATATAGTACTTGTTTCATTTGCTTTACATCCATTTGTAAAGGAATCCTGTCTAGGTTAATATTAAACTCAATGTCTTGGTTATAGAAAGGAAGGATTTCTTTCATGATATCCTCCATATAAGCATCCTTTAACTTTGGCGCACCTGGTTTAGCCATTAATAGCATTTCTTCGATAATTAAGTCGATTCTCTCAAATTCTTTTAACAATAAAGGGATATGATATTTTTTAATATCTTCTTCTGGAAGTGATTGCCTCATTAAGGTTAAGAACCCATGAATAACAGCTAGAGGGTTCCGGATTTCATGCGCTGCTCCAGCCGTTAATTCTCCAAGAAGAGCTAGTTTTTCAGATTGTTGAATTCTTTTTTCAAGTTCTTCAGTATCCGTTATATCAATAAAATAATTTATTTTACCGATCATTTGTTGATATTGATCCATTAACTCTGATTGAGAGACTAATAGTGTTTTATTTCCTTCTTCCGACTTATAACTTACCTTTAGATTATTTATAACCTTTTTAGAGGCGATGACTTCCAACAAAGCTCTTGTTGAGTGATTGTCGATTTCAGACTGAAGTTGCTTTTTTAGTTCATCCGACTTCATACGTAATATTTTTTCTGCTCCGGTGTTCATAAAATAAGTTGAGGTTTGATCATCTTCCGTAATAATCCCAACAGGTAGTGAATTTAAGATTTGCTCTCTATATCTTTTATCTTTTGAAACCTCTTCATATAAATATAAATACTTTCTAAATACAACTGAGATTACATAGATTAATGATGTAAATAGCACTAAACCTACAATAGGGTATGACTCCAATATCATCACTAAAATCAAAGCAGTGGCTAAATCGATAAAATAGTTTGCTAATGTCTCCTTTAAAATTCCTTTAAATATATCAACTAACCTTATTGAAGACGCAAAAAAGATAAATAAAACCATACACACTACATTAATTAAAAAGTAGGCAAGTAATGTGAGTAGGTAAGCATAAATCTTTTCAACATTAAGGTAACCAATTTCTCCACCTAAAAGGAGATAGACATAATATGAACCAGTAATCATTAATGAGTAAATTGAAAAATTAGTTATTTGCTTCCAAAAAGGAAATCCCCTTTGTAATATGGCTAAAATGAAATGGCTAACCCCTAAAAGTAGTAAGGTAAATTCTAAACCAAAGATAAACAGAGATGCTAGATAAAGGGGTGAATCCATGCAAAGAGCATGGTTATGTGGTGGGAGCTTTATGATATAAAAGTTTAATATGACAATAGAAATGACAAATATACTAAATTGAAACCAATTCGGGACTAGCTGCGCATAGTCATTATGAATTTCAATGAAAAATACGCTGCAGCCGAACAAGGAAATAATGAACAAATATATAAATTTAGGCCATGTTGAACGATCCATATTATCACTCTTTAGTAAGATATTCTAAGAAGTTATTACTTCATCTATACTTCTATTCTATTTTAACGCGATTGCTAAAAGCAATAACATTCCCATTTTGTTTGATTAATTTCTACATTTTATTAATATAAATATATTTTTCATCTTGATTCCTACGATATTTATTTACTGAATTTTCTAATATATAATATTGTTAACGCTGTTAAGTATTTGTAAATATTTTTAATTCTGAACCTTATTTTTAATATTTCTTGTACAATTAAACTATTAATTCATAGGAGGCAAACGTGATGAAGCGTTTCACCAAAGCAGAAAATAGTTGGATGCTATATGACTGGGCAAACTCCGCCTACTCCATTATCATTACAACAGCGGTTTTTCCACTTTTTTATAAGGCTAGTGCAACAAATATGGGGGTTAGTGCTGCGAATTCTACCGCCTACTTAGGTTATACGATTGCAATTGCCACCTTTATTTTAGCGATGCTTGGCCCGATTTTAGGATCCATTGCTGACTATCAAGGATTTAAGAAAAAGTTCTTCACCTTCTTTTTTGTCATGGGTATTTCTTTTACAGCGCTCCTAGCCTTTATTCCTAGTGAAAATTGGTTGATATTATTAGCATGCTATACGATTAGCACGATTGGCTTTGCGGGGGCAAACGTTTTTTATGACGCTTTTTTGGTGGATGTTTCAACAGAAGAACGAATGAATCGGATATCCACTCGCGGCTATGGGTTGGGCTATATCGGGAGCACGATTCCTTTTATTATTAGTATTGCCATTATTATTTTATCGCAAAGTGGATTAATCCCCATTTCAACCACAACAGCAAGCCAAATCGCTTTTTTAATTACTGCAGTTTGGTGGGGCGTTTTTACAATCCCAATGTTAAAAAATGTACAACAGCGCTTCTATATTGAACGTGAACCAAAACCGATTGTAAATAGCTTTAAGCGTTTAGGTAAAACATTAAAAGAAATAAAACAGCATCGAGCATTATTTTTATTTTTACTTGCCTACTTCTTTTATATTGATGGAGTCGGAACAATTATTACGATGTCAACCGCATATGGAACAGACTTAGGCATTAGTGCAACAAACCTTCTTATCATTCTGTTCGTTACTCAAGTTGTAGCTGCTCCTTTTGCCATTCTATATGGAAGACTTTCGGAGAAGTTCACAGGTAAAACAATGTTATATGTTGGCATTATCGTCTATATCATTGTTTGTATTTATGCTTATTTTTTAAAAACAACCTTAGACTTCTGGATTTTAGCAATGCTTGTAGCAACCTCACAAGGGGGCATTCAAGCTTTAAGCCGATCCTATTATGCGAAGCTTGTACCCAAAGAGAAATCGAATGAATTCTTTGGCTTCTATAATATTTTTGGAAAGTTTGCATCCATCATGGGACCACTATTAGTGGCTGTCACTGCGCAGATGACAGGGAATTCTAGCAGTGGTGTGTTCAGCCTTGTGATTCTATTTATTATTGGAATTGTGATTCTCGCCTTTGTACCAGAGCCAAAAACAGTTATTCAAGCAACTGACCATACTAAAACGATTTAGATACGAAAGGAGGATTCCCTACTATTGGGTAATCCTCCTTTTCAATTACATTGTAGAAAACGATAATTCTCGTTGTTCTACATTGTTAACCTCGGAACTAACTTTTCCATTTTTAATATAAATCGTGCGGTCAGCCAAGGCTTTTGCATCCTCTTGGTCATGGGTAACAAAGATGGAGGTGATCCCTGTTTGTTTAAGG
>JBEQAC010000297.1:0-4036 GCA_041640535.1 Bacillaceae bacterium | reverse complement strand
CTGATAAAAAGTCTAAATATACAATCTCAATAAATTTTTCAACATTGATTCCATGATTCCCTCGGATGTGGGACATTGACCGAAGTAGTGCTTCGGTTTTCAACGCATCTTCCCGGTAGATTTTAGCGTGAATTCTAGTTCTGCTCTTTGATGGGATAAGAGTATGTCCATTTTTTTGCTCTAATTCCTCTTTTCTAGTAATTAATTTTTGATAGACTTCTGAAATACTTGGCTCAATCCTTCTTATTTCATTTAAATATTGTTGAAAAATAAACTCTATTAATTCGCTCTGAGTATATTGTTTATCTTCTTTCCTTGTTTGAGTAACATCGTCACATAGAATCTTTGCAACTACCACATAGTTATTGGGTACAGATATGTTAAAACCTAATTTTTTTGTTCTTGTTAATGCTAGAAACCTCGTTATAAAACCTTCCTCGTTTAATAATTTCTCTTCTTCTTTTAAAAGATTATATTGGCTGTACTTAACCTCCATACCTATCCCCCTTTCTATATGATTAAACTTTTATTAACATCATATTCACCATTAATTTTCATAGAACCTATTAACATACAAAAAAAGAGGAGCCAAGTCCACAATATACGTTTGTGAATTCTGACTCCTTTTCTATTAATTTTGAACAAGGCTTGATAAACTAATTTTACCTTCTAGTAAATCGTTATTCGCACTGCTAGTTCCTATATAAACTTCATATTCCATTTCTTCTAGTTCCCACTTATTTGTCTCAGGATTAAACCATTTTACTTTTTCAATTGGACAAGAAACCTTTACTTCCCTTTTCTCGCCTGAACTAAAGGAAACTCGCTCAAAACCACGAAGCACTTTCACTGGTCGGTCAATCTTTGAATTTTTATATCCAATATATAATTGAACGACTTCAGCCCCTTCAGTTTCTCCTGTGTTTTCAACTTCACAAGTTGCAACAATTTGATTATTTTCAACTCCAAAAGTAGGATTAGATAATTCAAATGTTGTATAAGACAAGCCATAGCCAAATGGTAGAGAAGGCTCTACTTTTTCTTTTTCTAATTTCGTATAGCCATGATAATAACCATACGTTATCGTCGTCGCTTCCCAATCAACTTCAGGTAAGTCGCTTTCTTGTTTTGGTAAAACAAATGGAAGTTTCCCACTAGGATTGACATCACCGAACAAGGTTTTGGCAATGGCAGTTCCGCCTTCCATACCTGGATAGTAAGCCATGAGGATGGCAGATACATCCTGCTTCCATTCTTCAATCATTATCATATTTCCACCGATTAAAACAGAAACAGTATTCCGATTGACAGAACCCACTTCTTTAATCAGTTGAATTTCATCCTCATGTAAACCAAGTGATGTTTTACGGTCCCCTCCAACACTAAATCCAGCAGTACCTTCTCCAAAGGTTTCACTACTATCCTCTTGATTGATGATAAATTCACCTTCGTCATCATGATCATATCCCACTACAAATACGACAGCGTCTGCCGTTTTCGCAAGCTCCTTTGCTTTTTCTATATCACTACCATCATCAAAAATAACTTCTGCATTTGGTAGCAGGTTTTTTATTCCTTCATAAGGAGTCACGATATACTCTGGAAAGACGCGACTTGATCCATGATCTCCAATATTTCCTTTGTCACCTAGCTTACCAATGATTGCCACCTTTTTAATGTCTGACTTAGAAAATGGCAACACTTTATAATCATTCTGAATAAGTGTCATCGATTTTTCTGCTGCTTCTAATGCTAGAGCAATATTCTCCTTGCTTCCTATCAAATCATGACTATATTCCTTATTATCTGCTTCAGTAAATGCTAGTAAGGTCCGAACAATACGTAACGCTGCTTCATCAATTTTTTCCACACTTACTTTCCCGTTCCTTACTGCTTCAACAAGATGCTCTCCAAAATACTTGGTGTGACACATTTCAATGTCCATTCCACCATTGGCCGCTTCGACTGTATCCTTCACACCCCAAATGAAATCGCTAATGACAAAGCCATCAAAATCCCATTCTTCTTTTAATACTTCATTAAGAAGGTAATCACTATGACCACAATGAGTTCCCTTATACAAATTATAAGCACTCATAATGCTTGCTACACCTGCATCCACACAATCTTTAAAATGAGCTAAATAAACTTCTCTTTCTGTTCGTTTATCTGCTTCAACGCTCACTTTAAATCTAGCATTTTCCATGCTATTAAAGGCATAGTGCTTCACACACGCAATGACATTTTCCGCTTGCACACCTTTTACAAGAGCAGAACCCATTGCACCTAAGTGGAAAGAATCTTCCCCATAAACTTCCTGACTTCTTCCCCAACCTGGGTTACGTGGAAGATTAATACAAACTCCTCCAAACAGATTCCCGCCATGAGCTCTAACTTCCTTTCCAATTGCGTTCCCTATTCTTTCTTCAAGGCCCTTATCAAACGTAGCCCCTCTAGACATAGAAACTGGGAAGCATGTGCTATTTCCTGAAACCACACCACGAGGTCCATCCACAAACTTCATCTCAGGAACACCAAGTCGCTCATTACCACCTGCTGGATATGGAAACCAATTGTAATGATGACCATTGGTGATAT
The DNA here is from genome assembly GCA_041640535.1 of Bacillaceae bacterium. Lineage (GTDB taxonomy): Bacteria > Bacillota > Bacilli > Bacillales > Bacillaceae_L > Litchfieldia. Next base: position 1,438 of record JBEQAC010000297.1, on the reverse strand, counting down.
CTTCAATCAATTGTTCCACAGACATTCGCCCACTCATTAAGTACACTTTTTCCTCTAATGACATTTGGTCGACAATTTCCTGTGCCTTATTTGTATAAGCTAGACGATCTTGTTTTGAAACGGTCAAATTTCATTCCTCCTAGTAGAAAAAATTAAACGCTTACAATACTTTGTTCCCCCGTTAAACTTAGATGATATATTCATTGTAAATGTTTACTAGTTTTAAAGAAAGGAGAAGTAATCAATATTCACATAAATGTTAGATTCCTTCTCCTATTAAAAAGTTCAATCTATATTAACCCCGACTCAATCCATCTAAGTATTCAATTTGTTCATTAGACAACCTTACTTGATTCGCTCGTACGCAATCATCTAGTTGTTCTCTAGTATAGCATCCGACAATTGGAATCGTTGAAAAGGGTTGTGACAAAAGATAACCTAACACAATTTGTGTAATCGTCAGGGAATGTTCTTTCGCTAGATTTTGTACTCTTTCTTGACGAATTCGGTTTATTTCTAGTTGATATTCAGGTCTAATTTCATCAAAAGATAAAAGCCCTTTAACTAGTTTTGAGAAAAGTCCATGAGCTTGAGATGAATATGGAATCGTGGTTAATCCAGTGGAAAGATGAAATTGTTTCATTTCCTCATCCATTGCTATAAGAGTTTGATCCCCTAACTTATTTTGATCTATATCAGCAAGACTCCACATCATTTGATTTGCTGAAAAACCTTGAATCTGATGTTTCTTTGCATACTCTTGTGCTTCCCTTATTCGCTTAGTTGTCCAATTGGAGCAACCAAAATAGCGAATTTTCCCCGCTTTTACCTGCACATTTAATGCCTCAAGAATTTCACCAACAGGACGATTCGAATCATCTCGATGCAACCAATATAAGTCAATTGTATCGACCTGTAGTCTTTTTAAGCTGTCTTCTATATCCTCGACAATTTCTTGTGGAGACACCCTCGGGATATTCATTGCTTCAATTAATGGGTGAGCACCTTTCGTTGTCACGATTAGTTCATTTCGATTGTTTCTTGATTTCATCCATCTCCCAATCGTTTTCTCACTAATACTAGCTTCAATTGGAAGCCAATTTGCATACACTTGTGCGGTATCAATCATGTTTCCACCAAGTCCAACATAATCATCCATTAATCTAAATGACTCTTTCTCATTCAACTGGCTCCCTAAAGCTACACCACCGAGAGAAAGAGATGAACTAACTAAGTCAGTGCCTTTAATCTTTGTATGATTCATAGTAAACCTCCTTTTCTATTCTTAAAAATTATATTTCCGCAAGTCCTTTGAAAAGCTCTACTGCAGTCTCAATAATCTCATCCCGAAAATCATACTGAACAGTATGGATATGAGGATAATTCTCTCCGTTCCCAATATAGCAAATCGCACCCTTTGTCTCTTTCAAATAGTGAC
>JBEQAC010000296.1:0-4046 GCA_041640535.1 Bacillaceae bacterium | reverse complement strand
AATGTAGTATAAGTACTGAGACTGATGTCGTTGAATTAAAAGACGGAGTTGTTAATCGATATGTGTTAAAGCCGGAAGATGTTGGACTACCAAGAGGGAACATGGATGATCTGATTGTTCCCTCAGTAGAAGAGAGTGCAAAACTGATTGAGGATATTTTCACGGAAGGCTCAAATAAAAGTGCAGTCAATATTGTCGTACTTAACTCTGCTGTTGCTCTTTATATAGCTGGTAAAGTAAAGACAATCTCTGAAGGAGTCCAATTAGCAATGGAAGCCATTAGTCAAGGAACTGTGAGCAAGCATTTTGATAATCTTAGAACACGGAAGGTGGAAGGTTATGCTTTCTAAAATAATCAATCAAAAAAAGCTAGAGGTTGAACAGTTAATCATGCCAGCAGCGGTTGAAGTGGATAGAAAATCACTTTACCAGGCTCTGAAAAATTCAAACAGACAGCCTGCATTAATTGCGGAAATAAAAAAAGCATCACCATCAAAAGGAATTATTCGTGAACAGTTTCATCATTTAGAAATTGCTGAAGATTATAAAAAAGCAAATGTTGATGCTATTTCTGTTTTAACTGATGAAGTCTTTTTTCAAGGGGCAATACAATATTTGATTGATGTTAAAGCAGCGGTCAATGTTCCTGTGTTAAGAAAGGACTTTATTATCGATTCGAAACAAATCGAGCAAAGTTTCAGAATAGGTGCGGATGCGATTCTATTAATTGGTGAGGTGTTAGAAGCTAAGCAATTACATGAATTTTACCTTGAAGCCTATGAAAAAGGTTTAGAGTGTCTTGTTGAGGTTCACTCATATGAAACTTTAGACAAAATCCTTTCTGTATTTTCACCTCAGATTCTTGGTGTGAACAATCGGAACTTAAAAACATTTGAAACAAGTCTATCACAAACTAAAGAACTCTCCACCTATATACCAAAAGAAAGCCTTCTTGTGAGTGAGAGTGGCATTCATCATGATAATGATATTGAAAAGGTCAAGAAATACGGTGCCAATGCCGTCTTAATTGGTGAAGCGTTTATGAGAGCAGAAAACCCTCGTGATGGAATTGCGGCTATATATGGGGAAGTTAAAAATGAAACCTTATCTAATTAAATTTTGTGGGAATAAATCTCTTCAAGATCTTATGATTACAGCTGAAAGTAAGGCAGATTATATCGGTGTAATTTTTGCTGAAAGTAAGCGGAAAATCAATACCATTGACTTGAAAGAATGGTTAAGGATTGTGAATCTTCAAGGGAAAAAGCTAGTCGGAGTCTTTGTTAATGCTGAGCTATCTGAGATAATGGATGCTGTTTCAGAAGTTCCTTTATCGATTATTCAATGTCACGGGACCGAATCTGTCGAAACGGTTCAACATATTAAAGAACATACGAAACTTCCTGTTTGGAAGGTCATTCACCACTCCGAGGATGCGATTACGATAATGCAAGAGTATAAAGGCACTGCTGATGGCTATGTCATTGATAGCAAGGTGAAAGGGATGTGGGGAGGATCAGGTGAATCCTTTGATTGGAGTTTTATCCCGAAGTATGTTGAAGAAGCAAGACATCAGCAAGTACCATGTCTGATTGCAGGTGGGATTAATCCACAGAATCTTGAAGCGTTATTAAAATATAACCTTGACGGAATTGATTTATCGAGTGGGATTGAGGTAGACAACATCAAGAACAAAGAGTTAATCACAATAATTGAAGAGCGGGTGAAGGTAAAATGATGCAAGTTCCTGATATAAATGGAAGATTTGGTGAGTTTGGAGGAAAATTTGTACCAGAAACATTAATGCAACCTTTGGAGGAAATCGAAACTGCACTTAAAGAGGCATTAGAGGATGAAGAGTTCAAGAAAGAATATTTACAGACTCTAAAGGATTATTCTGGCCGTCCTACTGCTTTGACATATGCAGAAAATATTACAGGCCATTTAGGTGGAGCGAAGGTGTATTTAAAGAGAGAGGATTTGAATCATACCGGTGCCCACAAAATTAATAATGCGATTGGCCAAGCTTTACTAGCAAAAAGGATGGGAAAGAAAAAAATTATTGCTGAGACGGGTGCTGGTCAGCATGGTGTGGCTACAGCGACTGTCTGTGCACGCTTTGGTATGGAATGCAAAGTGTTTATGGGAGAGGAAGATATTGCAAGGCAGCAGCTTAATGTCTTCCGGATGAAATTACTAGGTGCAGAAGTAGTTCCTGTTTCAAGTGGAAATAGAACGTTAAAAGATGCAACAAATGAGGCCATCCGTTATTGGGTTTCCAATTGTAATGATCACTTTTATATTATAGGATCTGTTGTTGGACCACACCCATATCCAAAAATGGTACGAGATTTTCAACGTATCATTGGTGATGAGGCAAGAAGTCAGTTTATTGAAAGAGAAGGTAAATTACCAACAAGTATTGTTGCATGTGTGGGTGGAGGAAGTAATTCAATCGGAATGTTCTATCCGTTCTTAAATGATGATGTTGAACTAATAGGGGTTGAAGCAGCTGGTAAAGGCGTGGATACTGACTTGCATGCTGCAACAATTACGAAAGGCACAAAAGGAATTATTCATGGCTCTTTAACTTATTTACTTCAAGATGATCATGGACAAATTACTGAACCATACTCAATTTCAGCTGGTCTAGATTACCCAGGCGTAGGCCCAGAACATGCGTATTTAGCTGATACCAAAAGAGTAAAGTATGAGAGTGTAACAGATGCCCAAGCACTAGAAGCACTGCAGTTGCTTTCACGTGAGGAAGGAATTATCCCTGCGATTGAATCTGCTCATGCTTTAGCTAAGGCTTTTGAGGTTGCAACTAAAATGAAGCCGGAAGAAACATTATTGGTGTGTTTATCAGGTCGTGGAGATAAAGATGTACACTCATTAATGGAAGTGTTAGAAGGGGGAAACCAATAGTGAATACAACATTCAGTCAACGACTACCAAAGGTTGAAAAATTATTCATCCCATTTATCGTTGCAGGTGATCCACATGCTGATGCTACAGTAGAGCTAGCTCTAGCATTGCAAGACGCTGGAGCCTCTGTGATAGAATTAGGTATCCCTTATTCTGATCCACTTGCAGATGGTCCGGTTATCCAAAGTGCTTCTCTAAGAGCTTTAAAACATGGAATGACACTTGAAAAAGCAATGGAACTTGTCGGCGTCATGAGAAAAAAAGGGCTGAAAATTCCAGTTGTAGTATTTACCTATTACAATCCTGTGCTACAATTAGGTGAAGAACGCTTTTTTACTTTAGCGCATAAAAATGGTATCGATGGCCTACTAATCCCTGATCTTCCATATGAAGAGAGTGAGCATCTACGTACGAAATGTCAGGATGAAGGGATTAAATATATCTCTTTAGTTGCTCCGACATCTTCTAAACGAATTGAGAAAATAGCAAAAAGTGCACAAGGCTTTTTATATTGTGTATCTTCATTAGGTGTGACTGGCGTACGTTCAACATTAGATGACAATGTTCATCAATTCCTGGAAGAAGTAAAACAATACAGTAGTATTCCAGTAGCAGTCGGTTTTGGAATCTCGAATGCTGAACATGTTCAATTATTAAAAGACCATTGTGATGGAATCGTCATTGGAAGTGCTCTAGTTAAAAAAATTGCTGAATTAGAAGAAGTACTTTTCAATGAAGATACTAGGCCAGCTGCAATTGAGGAATTTAAGGCATTTGTAGAAACAATGATATCACCTATTAAACCTTGTGAGGTGTAATGTTTTATGGAAATTAAAGCACAATTATTAGATTTAAAACCTTATCAACCTGGTAAGCCAATAGAAGAAGTGAAAAGAGAGTATGGACTAACAAAAATTACAAAACTTGCTTCGAATGAAAACCCATTTGGTTGTTCGGAAAAAGCAAAGGAAGCCATTGTTGCTAATTTAAACACTCTTGCATTATATCCGGATGGTTATTCAGCTGAATTAAGAGAAAAGCTAGCGATTCATCTAAATGTTGATGGTTCACAATTAATCTTTGGAAATGGCTCTGATGAAATCATTCAAATCATTTGC
>JBEQAC010000295.1:0-4076 GCA_041640535.1 Bacillaceae bacterium | reverse complement strand
ACGTTATCTTCTTAACAAAGGAGGATTATTTTATGATTATTGAAGATATAATGAAGAAAAATGTCATCACTCTTTCTCCTCTTGACACGATTCAATCAGCTGTTGAAAAAATGAATGAGCACCATATACGTCATATACCCATTATTGAACAAAATAAGAGATTAATTGGAATTATTAGTGACCGTGATATACGTGATGTTCGAGCTTCAATTTTTCACCATGAGGATCATTTTGAGGACTTACTTAAGCCGATTCAAACCATTATGACTACAAATGTCATTACTGCACATCCTCGCGATTTTATAGAAGAAGCTGCGGTTAATTTTTTTGAGCATAAGATTGGTTGTCTTCCGATTGAAAAGGATGGTCAACTTGTAGGGATTGTTACAGAAACAGATGTTCTACACTCGCTCGTCACCCTCTTAGGTGTGAATCAACCGTGTTCTCATATCGAAGTGAAAGTTCCTGATCAGGCTGGTATGCTAGCAGAGGTGTCAAATATCTTTAAGCGATATCATGTAAATATTATTAGTGTATTTGTACATCCAAAGCGTGAAGGTAATTATAAAATCCTTGTATTTCGTGTTCAAACAATGAACACCCTACAAATTGTGTCACAGATTAAAAAAGAAGGCTATACAGTTGTTTGGCCAAAGGTACAGGAGTTTTTTTCATGAGTAAGGACTCAGTCTTTGTATATTCAGATCAATTTACTAAGTATAAATTTAATGATAATCACCCTTTCAACCAATTAAGAGTCCAATTAACCTATGAGCTTCTTGATGGGTTAAATGCTCTACATCCCACTCATCTAGTGGAACCAAGAATAGCCACTGAGGAAGAACTAGAGCTCATTCACGACCCAAAATATATTCAAGCAGTGAAACTTGCAAGTATTGGGAAGCTAGAAAATGAAATCGCTTTAAATTACGGATTAGGTACAGAAGATACACCCATTTTTCCAAATATGCATGAAGCAAGCTCTCTATTAGTGGGAGCAACCTTAACAGCTGTAGATTATGTGATGAGTGGAAAATCAAAACATGCCCTTAGCTTAGGGGGCGGTTTGCACCATGGTTTTCGTGGAAAAGCATCTGGCTTTTGTATCTACAACGATAGTGCAGTCGCGATTAAATATATTCAGAATAATTACAATGCTAGAATATTATATGTTGATACAGATGCGCATCATGGTGATGGAGTACAATGGTCATTTTATGATGATGACCAAGTATGTACGTTTTCCATTCATGAAACTGGACGTTATTTATTTCCTGGAACTGGGAATATAAATGAGCGTGGCTCAGGTAAAGGGTATGGATATTCATTTAATATACCCGTAGATGCTTTCACTGAAGATGAATCATGGTTGCATGCGTATACTACCGGATTTAGAGAAATTGCAGAATTTTTTAAACCCGATGTAATAATAACTCAAAACGGAGTCGACTCTCATTATTACGATCCTTTAACTCATCTCTCAGCCACCATGAAAATTTACCGAGAGATACCAAAACTTGCTCACCAGTTAGCCCACCAATATTGTAACGGCAGATGGATCGCTGTTGGTGGAGGTGGGTATGATATTTGGCGTGTAGTACCAAGGGCATGGTCTCTTCTCTGGCTTGAAATGTCTGACCAAAATACGATCGACAACCCGATTCCGACAGAGTGGCTTTCAAAATGGCAACCACACTCACCAGTTACACTTCCTACAACCTGGAATGACCCTCCAAATATTTATCCGGCCATTCCTCGTAAGCAGGAAATTACTGAAAAAAATGCGAATATGGTCGCCAAAGCCTTATATCCTATACGGAATGATAAAAAAAAGTAACTGTAAATGGAAAAAACTACGGCTGTATTCAAGCCGTAGTCAATTTTCTATTCTTTTTCAATCATAGATTGACGATATTCAATTCTGTGTGGCAGAGAGACAATAATATCCTCCACTGTTTCCTTATTCATAAGTTTTGTTAATAAACGCATAGCGACAGCACCAATATCATACATTGGCTGTACAACTGTTGTTAAGCGAGGACGAACCATCGTTGCTAGACGTGTATTGTCAAAGCCAATAATTTCAATATCTTCTGGAATCGATACCCCAAGATCAGTTGCACCATGAATAACACCTAATGCCATTTCATCTGTGCTTACAAAGATAGCCGTAGGCTTTTCATCCAATTCTTGAATTTTTTCAAATGCTTCAATTCCTGATTCATACGTAAAATCGCCTTCGATCACTAGCTCATCATTAAATTCAAGATTTGCTTCTTCTAGGGCGCGACGGAACCCTGCTAATTTTCTTAAGCTAACCTGTTCTTCAACTGGTCCTGAAACAAATGCAATCTTTTTATGTCCCTTAGCTGAAAGAGCAGTTATTGCATCATAAGCTGCTTGCTCATAATCAATTGTAACGGAAGGAATTGTTTGACTATTTTCGATAGAAGCAGCTAGGACAATAGGAACAGGTGATTTACCAAATTCCTCTACATGCTCTTCCGTAATATTACCACCCATGAAAACAATCCCGTCTACTTGTTTACCAAGCATGGTATTTAGAAGATGTAATTCTTTTTCTTTATTTTGGTCGGAGTTACTTAAAATAATATTGTACTTGTACATTGTTGCAATATCTTCAATTCCACGTGCCAATTCGGAATAAAAAATACTTGAGATATCTGGAATAATAACACCAACTGTTGTAGTCTTCTTACTTGCTAATCCTCTTGCAACAGCATTTGGACGATAGCCTAACCTTTCAATCGCCTCTAACACTTTTTTTCTTGTTGTCGGCTTTACATTTGGATTGCCATTAACAACACGTGATACTGTTGCCATTGAGACATTTGCTTCTCTTGCTACATCATAAATTGTGACATTCATCGACAACACTCCTTTTTTTCGTACATTCTTATATTTATTAGTATGAGTATTTATGGTCATAATCATTACTTGATGCGGTAATGTTTGGACAAAATTAATCAAGCTTTGATAAATTATGTCAAACTTTCATACTTTATGTAAGATATCATACGATACTATACCCATTCCTCGCAATCTCTTTGCTAACTTTTATTCAAAAAGTTTCTTTAAATTTGTATATTTTCTAAAGAAAGCGTTTTAAGCTTTAATTTTTACAAAAAAAGCAAATTTAAAAAGCTGACTAAAAGTCAGCCTTTCTAAATCATTTATTATGCTTTAACTGTTGCTAATTTTTTTAGTTCAGTAATATAGTGATTGAATTGATCGAAATCCATTTGTTGTGCTGAATCAGATAATGCTACCGCAGGGTCTGGATGTACTTCAGCCATAACACCATCTGCACCAATAGCTAATGCTGCTTTTGCACATGGAATTAATAAATCACGGCGACCAGTAGAATGTGTAACATCGACCATAACAGGTAAATGTGTTTCTTGCTTCAAGATTGGTACAGCAGAAATATCTAAGGTATTTCTAGTAGCTTTTTCATATGTTCTGATTCCACGCTCACAAAGAATAATTTGTCCATTTCCTTGCGATATGATATATTCAGCCGCATTGATGAATTCATCTAAGGTTGCAGCTAATCCACGCTTTAATAGTACTGGTTTATTTACTTGACCTGCTGCTTTTAACAAATCAAAGTTTTGCATATTACGTGCACCGATTTGAATAACATCAATATAATCAATTGCTTTTTCAATATCAGCTGGATTCACAATTTCACTAATTGTAGCCATTCCATATTCATCTGCCACACGCTTAAGTATTTTTAAACCTTCTAGGCCCAGACCTTGGAAATCATAAGGAGATGTTCTAGGTTTGTAAGCTCCCCCACGCAAAAGCTTTAATCCTTGAGCTTTTGCTACCGCAGCAACGGCAGCAACTTGTTCATAGCTTTCAACTGCACATGGTCCAACTACAAAATATTGGTTTCCATCACCAATTTTCTCGCCCTTTACATCTACAATAGTATCTTCAGGTTTTTTCTTTCTAGAAACTAATAAAGCTTTACGGTGATCATCCTTTTGAAGTTCTAGTCCTGCTTTAAAAATCTCTTTAAAGATATGCTGTAATGTTGATGTAGC
>JBEQAC010000294.1:0-4131 GCA_041640535.1 Bacillaceae bacterium | reverse complement strand
TTGTATTTGAACTCTCTCTGAACATAGTCGAAAAGCAGCTCCTTTTTGGGCTCTTGTGTATTATTTATACTGCAAAGAATAAAGGGGTGGGAGTAAACAGTATCTCGTTCACTTTCCTCAGCCTCTTCATTTTTACGTTTCATTGGTTTTAAATATTCTGCGCGAATAAATGTCACAACTATGTCCATTTCATATTGTCGGTTTACAAGCATTTTTTCGACGATTTTAAGCATTTGCTCTTTCCAGTCTTCCACCTCACTGCTAAGTAATCCTTGATGCAAAATAAGTTGACTGTTATTTTCAGCATCGCGACGAAACCTTAATTCAAAAAGTTTTTCATCCAATTGGCCGGCAAGTAATTTTTTAAAGTTTCCCATAAATAACTCTTGTTGATCCTGGTCAAGCATTTCAAAAGGTTGACTTTGATGATGATAAATTTCACTTGATTCCTTCATAATATAGACATTGAAAATGTCAGAGATCTTTAGTAAATCATTATCTATCTTGAATTGTTTTCGAATCTGTGCGATGTCTTTTTTGTTCATGATTAAATACACTCCCAAGCTCCCTGATTTGCATTTCTACGAGAATAACGAAATACTCTCCATCCTTTTTGGCCATTCATATATTTTTACATATTAAACAAAGAAAATACCAAAAAATGATAAAAAATACAATAATACTGCAATAAAAAAATATAAAATGTATTTGGGAGAATTTATTTAAGGGGATGATGACGGTCATATTTAGTGCTGTCTCATTTGTTTTGAAAGAACTGTATGCGCTAACAAACCAATTAGTAAATGACTATTTTAGGAGGTTGATGCTTTATGTCAAACTATACTCTTGACTGGAACAAATACACTGCTCTAGCACGCACGGCTATTGCAGAGGGGGCTGTTCTATTAAAAAATGAAAATGAAACTCTACCTATTAAAAAAGGTACAACTGTTTCTGTTTTTGGTCGTAATCAGTTTACATATTACAAAAGTGGTACAGGCTCGGGTGGGATGGTAAATGTGAATTATGTAACAACCCCATTGGATGCTCTAAAGAGTTGTGAAGATATTCAGTTAAATCAATCACTACTCCAAACGTATGAAGCATGGATTGAAGAAAATCCTTACGATAAAGGTGAAGGCTGGGCTGGAGAGCCTTGGTCGCAAAAGGAAATGGAGTTAAGTGACTCTATAGTTGCAGAAGCAGCAGCCAATTCAGATATGGCCCTAATAATGGTAGGAAGAACTGCCGGTGAAGATCGTGATAACACTGCAGATCCAGGAAGTTACCTACTAACTGATATTGAGACACATATGATTTCTAAGGTTTCTAAAGCTTTTTCTAAGACAGCCGTCATTTTAAATGTAGGGAATATCATCGATATGCAGTGGGCCCTTGATTATAATCCTAGTGCGATTCTTTATGCATGGCAGGGTGGAATGGAAGGCGGTAATGGTCTGTTAGATGTACTAAGTGGTAATGTGACACCATCTGGTAAATTAACAGATACGATCGCGAAATCAATCAACGACTATCCATCAACAGCTAACTTTGGCAATGTAGATAAAGATTTCTATCAAGAAGATATTTATGTTGGATATCGTTATTTTGAAACTTTTGCAAAAGATAAAGTTCTTTATCCTTTTGGATTTGGTCTTTCTTATACAACATTTTCAACTGAAGTTACGAAAACTGCAGAATCAGATGGAATCATCACTCTATCTGTTAAGGTAACAAACACTGGAGCTGTTTCTGGTAAGGAAGTCATCCAGGTTTATGTTGAAAAACCACAGGGTCTACTTGGGAACCCATCTCGTAGTCTAGTTTCCTTTGCTAAGACAAAATTACTTGAGAATGGTAGCAGTGAAGAACTAGAATTATCAATTCCAGTTACGGAGTTTGCAAGCTATGACGATAGCGGGGTTACGGGAAATAAATCCAGCTATGTATTAGAGAAGGGTACGTACCGTATTCATGTTGGAACAGATGTTAGAAGCGCTGCACCTTGCTTTGAATATAACGTAGATTCACTTCAAATAGTAGAAGAATTAAGCGAAAATATGGCTCCAGTTACTTCTTTTACAAGAATGAAACCTATCACTGATGAACCTGGTTTTACATTAACCTATGAAAATGTTCCTTTACGTACAACCGACATTCATGCGCGCCTTCAAGCTGAACTTCCAGTTAATCGTGAGTACACTGGAAATCAAGGGTATAAGCTAGCTGATGTCTATAATGAAAATGTCTCTCTTGAAGCGTTTCTGGATCAGCTGACTGATGAAGACCTTGCTTGTATCATCCGTGGAGAAGGAATGTGTTCACCAAAAGTAACACCAGGTACTGCAGGTGCAATGGGTGGTGTATCTGATAACTTAACCAGGTTTGGAATTCCTGCAGCCTGCTGCGCAGATGGACCTTCTGGAATCCGAATGGACTCAGGCACAACGGCATTTTCGCTACCAAATGGAACATTACTTGCGAGTACATTTAATTTAGACCTCCAAGAGGAGCTTTTTGAAATGGTAGGTCTAGAAATGCGCAAGAATCGTGTTGATACGCTACTTGGACCAGGAATCAATATTCACCGTAATCCTTTAAACGGCCGTAACTTTGAGTATTTTTCTGAGGATCCATATGTGACTGGAAAAATGGCTGCCGCACAGTTAAAAGGAATGCATCGTGTTGGTGTAACTGGTACACTCAAACACTTTAGCGCAAATAATCAGGAATTCCACAGACATGACCTTGACTCAATCGTTTCAGAAAGAGCGCTGCGAGAAATTTACTTAAAAGGATTTGAAATGGCGGTCAAAGAAGCTGGTGCATATTCCATCATGTCGACGTACGGAGCAGTAAATGGCATTTGGACTGCAGGACTCTATGACCAGAATACACGTATTCTTCGTGAGGAATGGGGATTTGAGGGCATTGTTATGACTGACTGGTGGGCAAAAATCAATAAAGAAGGCTGCCCTGCTACGAAAAATGACACAGCGACAATGGCTCGTTCACAAAATGACCTTTACATGGTCGTTGGTCAATCCGATGCAAACCCATTTGAGGATAATACCATCTCCTCTCTTGCTGAAGGAACATTAACAAGAGGTGAACTACTAAGAAATGCTGCGAATATTTGTCGTTTTATTATGCGTTCTCCTGTGATGGAACGTACTCTTGGGTTGAATGATGGTTCAATTGAGGTCATTGGATTGGAAGAAACCGCTGAACAAGCGTTTGATTTTGATATTGAGTATCAACCTGTAAATGATGGTGACAGCTTAAGCCTTGATAATATCGATACTTCTACAGGTAGTACCTATGTCTTTGCAATTTCCTTAGACCAACCAGGAATGTATGAAGTAACGGTGACAGCACGATCATCTGCTAGTGAACTCGCTCAGATGCCTGTCACATTATATTCAAACAATGTTCCAGCAACGACATTTTCGTTTAATGGAACGGGTGGAGAATGGGTAGAACAGACAAGACAAGTATTTTTCTTTAACAAATATGCGTACTTAAAACTTCATTTTGGACTTGGTGGAGTTGAAACGAAGGAGATCAAATTTGAATTAAAAGATGCCTTTAGTATGCTAAACGTATAAACGGAATCTATTAAATAGTGTAAAAGAGGTGGATGATTCATCATTTGCCTCTTATCTTAATAGGATTAATTGATACATAACGAGAAAAAGGAGTGGGAATAATGAGTAATGAGCGTTATTTAATTATTAATGCTGATGATTTTGGAATGTGTCACTCTACCAATCAAGCAATTAGCAAGCTACTATTAGAAAAAGTAATCTCATCGGCTAGTATCATGGTGACAACACCATGGATTCAAGAAGCAGCCGAAATCGTCAGGAAACACCCAAATTTTGATGTAGGCATCCACATCACACATACGAGTGAATGGAACGATTACAAATGGGGAGGGCTTACCCATTTGAAAACATTGGTAAATGAATTCGGACATTTTCCTCCAGATACACAATCGGTCGTTGAAAAAGCAGATTATGAAGAGCTTCGGACTGAAGCGATTGCCCAAATTGAATTAGCGTATAAAATGGGGATAGAACCAACCAATATTGATAACCATATGGGCAGTTTGCATCATATTCCAGAACT
>JBEQAC010000293.1:0-4169 GCA_041640535.1 Bacillaceae bacterium | reverse complement strand
TAATCCCGATATTGTCGTCTCAACTCAAACGAACGAAAATGGAGAGTACTCTGCTAACATTGACCTTACTTCTCTGGCGGATACAACTCTTCTTGTTCGCGCAACCCAAACGACAAAGGCTGGAATCTCAAGTGAGTTTCAGGAGTTACAAATTGAAAAAGATACAAGAAGACCTGATGCCCCTGTTTTTAACAATAATGGGTACATCAATTCAGAAACCCAAGGTTCCTACCTCCTTACTGGTATGGCTGAGCCTAACAATGTGGTGACGATTACAGCATCAAACGCACTAGACCAGACGGTTACGTTTACAACAACAACCGATGAAAAAGGCCATTTCCGCTTACCGGTTGATCTCACCACACTGAATGACGGAGATGTCTCATTTACATTGACGCAAACCGATCGAGCTGGAAATACGAGTCCGATCAAGGTAAAAACACTAGTAAAAGATACCGTGGGTCCAACCGATTTTACGGTAGAGTCTTTAGGGAGTATTTTTACGGGAAATATTGAAGACTATGCTGTCTCGGGAGTCACTGATCCGAATATTACCTTAGACATCACAGTTTCAGATGGGGTGAACACACTCACTCAGACTGTCTCGACCGATGCGAATGGGAACTTCAATGTCCCAATTGATGCTACGACGCTTAATGATGGAGAGATTACGATTACTTTTACTGCTACGGATGCTGCAGGAAATGTTCAAACCCAGGAACCGATGACAGTCGTAAAAGATACAACAGCCCCTGAAGAAATCACACTTGAGCTTCCGCCTTTCATTAATCAAACAAATATGAACAATGTTTCATTTAATGGATTTCATGGAGAAGAAGGAGCGAGTGTGGAGATTGTTATTACTGATGGTGAAAACGAAGTTTCCTTAGTTGAGGAGATTGTCGAGGGCGGCTTTGAAACCACCTTTGATGCAACCACTCTCAGAGATGGTCCTGTCCGTATTGAGATCATCCAAACGGATCGTGCTGGAAATCGAAGTATTGTTCAAACAACTCTCATTGAAAAAGATACGGTCGTTGAACAGCCAATGGTGACAAAAAGTGGATATAGTACGGCCAATGGCCAATCTGTGTACACCGTCATTGGGATGGCAGAGCCGAATGCCACGGTTGCCATTATGTTTGAAGGGACTATTTTAGCATCCACTACTGCGGATGCAAGAGGCTTTTATTCCATGAATGTTCCGATTGAACAAATAACAGATGGGATTATTGTCCAACAGACAGATGTAGCTGAAAATAATAGTGAAGAGTTCCCTCTTTCGCTCCATACGTACATTGTCGCTAGTGGAGATACGTTAACAGGTATTGCAACTCGTTTTAATACAACGGTGGATGCGTTACGTTCGATTAATAATCTCCCTTCGAATGCGATTAGTGTAGGACAGGTGCTTCGATTACCGGCGACGGCAAGTGAGGTCATTAATCTTGGGTATTTATACTTTGGGAATACGGCGGAGTATGTGAACACGGTAAATTCAACGAATCTTGCGATCAATGTCGTGTCCCCAAGCTATTTTGATGTAAATACAAATGGAACGTTAAAGCTGACAAATCAGCTAGATCCAAACTTTATTGCAGCTATGCATCAACAAGGCATCCGAGTGGTTCCATTTTTAAGTAATCACTGGAATCGTGAGGTTGGACGAGCGATGCTTCAAAACAAGGATCTGGCCGCACAGCAAATTGCGGATGCAATTGAACGGTACAACTTGGATGGCGTCAATGTGGATCTTGAAAATATAACACATACTGACCGAGCCGACTTTACTGAATTTGTCCGTCTGTTACGCCAGAAGATTCCTGCTCACAAAGAAGTGTCTGTTGCCGTTGCAGCCAACCCGAACGGCTGGACTACTGGTTGGCACGGAGCATATGATTATGCAGCCTTAGCCAAGCATGCAGATTACTTAATGATCATGAGCTATGATGAGAGCTACAATGGTGGACCAGCAGGACCTGTCGCAGGTCTTCCTTGGGTAGAACGCTCCATTCAATATGCGATTAATCAAGGCGTTCCAAGAGATAAGATTGTTATGGGAATGGCTCATTATGGACGGTACTGGATTGAAGGGCAAAATCTTGGAGGGTTTGGTATTTCAAATGCAAAAATTCAAGAGATGCTTGATAAATACGAATCAACGATTGTATTCGATGAAGTGAGTCAGTCTCCAAAAGCAACAATTATTATTAGGCCTGGCGATCCAATTACATTTGTTGGAGGTGCCTCGCTTTCTCCTGGAACATATACAGTGTGGTTTGAGAATGACGAATCTGTCAGACAAAAGCTTACACTAGTAAGCAAATATAATATTCGTGGGGTTGGAAACTGGAGCTTAGGTCAAGAAAATCGTGATGTATGGAATAGTTATACAAGCACCCTCCCTAATACCGTGGAGTGGACTTCTGTTCCTACTACAGCACCTGTCACTCAGAACTTCATCACTTACACCGTTGTTTCAGGTGATAGCTTGTGGGCGATTGCAAACCGGCACCAAACAACGGTAGCCGCGATTAAAGAGGCAAACAATTTAACAAGTGACACACTCTATGTTGGACAAACGTTACGCATTCCGCAAACAACGGAAACAGCAGCTCCACCTCCAACAACCGAAGTAAAAACAACGACCTATACAGTTGTGTCAGGCGATTCATTATGGGCGATTGCAAGTCGCTTTAATACAACAGTAGCTGCGATTAGAGAAGCAAATAATTTAACGAGTGACACGATTTATGTTGGGCAGGTATTGAAGATTCCGTCTTAATTTAGGACTGCACATCTCTCAATGTTGGGAGATGTGCTTGTGATTCATGTTGTGACTTTCACATTTTTGTCACAAAATGTGTGATTCAAATCACAGGAATGGATATTCACAAGTGGTACATTATAACATAAGCGTAGTGATAATATTATTAATTAAGGAGATGTACATATGTCAGGACAAACATTATATGCAAAAGTTGGCGGAGAAGAATCGATCGCTAAGGTTGTCGACTATTTTTATTCAGAATTAGTGTTAAAAGACCCTACAGTAAGCCATTTCTTTGAAAACACCGACATGGAAAAACAACGCCGTCATCAAACAAAATTTATCAGCTTCGCACTAGGCGGCCCGAACCAGTATACTGGAACTTCAATGGCAAAAGCACATGAGGGAATGAACCTTCAGCCGGAACATTTTCATGCAATTGCAAAACATCTACATGATGCACTTGCTCATTTCGGTGTACCTGAAGAAGAAATCAATGCAGCACTCGATAAAGTGGCTTCATTGAGAGATGATATTTTGTATAAATAATTTTAAAGGTAACCTTTTTGGTTGCCTTTTTTTATACGTATCAAAGCTACGATTTATTTATTCCACTGGTTTTGCCTTCTAAACAAAATCCCTTAAGTGTGATGCGCCTCACATCAACCACATTACTAGCTGTCTACAATAAAGCTATAAACATTAAACAAAGGAGCGATGATAAAAGGGTAGTAAAGTTGCTAGACATACACCTATGTGATCTCAATATAGAATTCCGGTCCCTGGTTCATTACCGTTAGAACCTAATAAAAACACTAAAAAAATGGAGGTTTTTCTATTATGAAGAAAATATGGTCAATATCATTATTATTTGCTCTAATTCTAGTATTAGCTGCTTGCGGAGGAAAAGAAAGTTCATCTAGTGATCAATCTAACGGAACAGAAAGTACAATCGAAATGGTTGCATCAAACTGGAAATTTGATCAAGAAACCTATACCGTTCCTGCTGGAAAAGTAACATTCAATTTAAAAAATGAAGAAGGTTATCACGGAATTTCCATAGAAGGGACAAATTTAAAAATTGACGGCGATGGCTCAGCATCTGTCGTATTAGAACCAGGAGAATACAAGGTCAAATGTAGCATTCCATGCGGCGGAGATCATGACACAATGGAAGCAACTATCATTGTTCAATAACTAGTTAAGGCTGTTTTCGTAAAATTTGTTACTTTTAAACTAGGGTATGTTGATTTGCACTCCAGGTGTGTGCTTTCCGCGGGGCAGGTGATGAGCCTCCTCGTGCCTGCGGGGTCTCATCCTTCCTGCAGATCCCGCAGGAGTCACAAACCTTCCGTTCCAATCAACCTTTCCCTCTAATTATAGTTATTCGTTTTAAAAA
>JBEQAC010000292.1:0-4192 GCA_041640535.1 Bacillaceae bacterium | reverse complement strand
TTTGGAGTGAATACAAAAAAAGTAGAGTATTAACTCTACCTCTACTTTGCTTTATTTTTTACTATACCCTTTAAACCTCATGCTATGACTTTAACACAAAAGCCATTAACGATTTATCATTTTTGAAATTCCAATCGATAAAGATATCTCTTACAGCACTTTTGAAAATTTCACTAAAATTTCCTTGTCTGTGGAAGTAGCCCTTTTCTAATTCATCCTTTGTTATTTTTAGTTCATTTTCAAACCCTCTAGAGATTAGCGCTTTTTCTATTTGGATTAAAATCCCTTTCCGCTCAACTAGATAAAGAGCTGATGATAATGGATAGATGTTGATCTCGTCAGGTACTTTTTGAACTAACATACTAATTCTTGCAATTTCTGCTTCTAACTTGCTAATGTCAACCTGGCTTTCTACAGACTCTACTTTACTTACTTCTTCGTCCAATTCGAACATCATTACACCTGAGTTGTTTGGAAAGTTCCAATCATGATAAGATAATTCCACTTCTCGATTTAAAGAAACTTTTACGACGCCCTTTAATTCCTCTATCATATGTTCAATTACAACAGTCCTGGCTCTTTCAACCTGAATCCTTTGCCCTTGCTGCAATAAAACCTCTTCCATTGGAGAGATAAATCCACGAATATAAATGACTAAATGCTTTTTACAAACGGTTGATTGACATGAACGGGGCCCTCTTCCAAAGTTCTTCCTTAATAATTTACTTGTATAGCTACTTATTGAATTGAGGATCTCCTGTTCCAAAGTCAATCACCTTTTTTCTATTTTTTATTAGGCTTTAGTAAAATTTGTTGCTATTTAACTAAGGTATCTTGATTTGCACTCCAGGTGTGTGCTTTCCGCGGGGCAGGTGATGAGCCTCCTCGTACCTGCGGGGTCTCATCCTTCCTGCAGATCCCGCAGGAGTCACACACCTTCCGTTACAATCAAGTGATCCCCATCTAATTCGTTTAAAAAACGGTAATCTTTAGAGAACAGCCTTTCATTATTATTTAACGAATCATCCTTTTTCAAACATGTTATTACAATTATTTCAAACAGAAGAATATATAGCTACGGTCATTTTTATAATCCCAGGAGATAAATATACTTTCTACTTTTCTTCCAAAGATCTTTGTGAAAACAGACTTTTGATTTAAATATATATTCTTAATTTCAATCGTCTGTTCCTGTAATAAATCTAAATGCCCTTTTTCAACTAATATATTTTCAATTTGCAGCATAATCCCCTTGGATTCTACAGCAACAATATTTTGATTTAGCTTGATCATTTCTATGCTTTGTGGGACTTTATGAACTTCAGCGCTAATCCGAATAATTTCTTCGAATAAACTTTCTTTCAATGATGTCTCAAACGCAGAACCAACCCATTTATTTGAATTTTTACCTTCTAACAATAAAATTCCTGTATTTGTTTCATAATCCCAATCATGATTAAATGTGTCTAAGGTGATTTGTAAGATCGAAGAAGCTTCTGGTGCAAATTCAAGAAAAACATGATCCATAACTGCAGATCGGAATCTTTTTGCCAAGTGTACATTTTTATTTTCAATTAAGACTTCTTCTGCAGGAGTTATATAATTACGTAAATATACAGCTAACCTATTGGAGTTTAAGGTGACAAAACAAGATTCTGGCCCCTTTCCAAACCTTCGCTTTAACAACTTACTCAGATTACTACTTAATTGTAGGAGGTCTTCTTGATAGGGGGTATTTATATTCTTCATTTCGTGCTCCTCCTTCTCCCTTTCCAAATGTGGAAAAATTAACTTTCCACAAACAAAAAGGCCTAACTTCAAAATTGAAGTTAGGCCACGGAAAGACGGTCTATTGGGTTAATAGTTTCTTCCATTTACCAATTTATTTTAATATTTCATAGTTTTTTAAATTTTTATTTTAAATGGTTTCTTCTGATAACAAACGCCAGCAAGACATTGGTCTCAACTAGTCTATCATTATTCTTAGTATACCGCAACAAGAATACTGAAAAAATATGTTCTAATATTCCCCTAGCTAGCTTGTAAGGTCTACCTTGATAATATTTTCATGACCAGCATCTATATAAGGGCTTTTGGGAAAGGTAAGAATAAACGTTGTTCCTTTTCCTTTTTGACTCTTCACACTGATTTTTCCCTTTACAGATTCTACTATATTATAGACAACCATCATTCCAAGACCTGTTCCCTTTTCTCCTTTTGTAGAAAAGTATGGTTCACCAAGTCGCCTTACCTGATCCTCAGTCATGCCAATTCCTGTATCGCCAATCGTAATCTCAACAAATTCGGACTTTGCTTCCACAATGACAGACAAGGTTCCTCCACCAGCCATTGCCTCAATTGCATTTTTATACAAATTGATTAGGGCTTGTTGCATTCTCGGTTTATTCCCTTCGATAAAAAAAGTGCACCCCTTGTAATTGATATCGATACTATTGGCATTAGCTAAAGGACGAATGACCTCAATTGTATTTTTTAACAAAGCTCCCCCGTTAATGGTATGTATTTCTTCAGAAGTTGGCTTTGTAAAGGAAAGATATTCAGTAATGATTGATTCTGCCCGATCAATCTCACTAATGGCGATTGACACATAACTATCTACTTTTTCTTTATTCATTTCAGAACCTTTCATTAACTGTAAGAAACCTCTTACTGTTGTCATCGGATTCCTAACTTCATGAGAAAAACTAGAGGCTAAATAACTAACGATTTCCATTTTCTCTGTACGAATGATTTGTTCTTGTAAATTCCTTACTTTAAATGCCATTTCAATTAAAAAGATGCATAAGAAAATACCAACCGTTTGTAGCACCACCATACTAACACTTAGGAGCAATGGTAAAGAATTATTAAAGATAAATTCAAACACAAAAAGTAGACATAAAGAGGAAAGAAATCCAGTGATAGCACCAAGAGTCATCCGTTTTCGATGGGACATAGAAAGGAAGACAGGAGATAACACACTAAGAAATAAAGTATGGAAAATTGCAACAATCATTGTTACATATATTCCACTTCCATTCCATAGAAACCGATATCCTATGTTTACAAACATAAGGGCAAGAATGGTTGGCCAACCTCCGTATAAGCCAGCAACAACGATCGGAACTAACCTCAAATCAAACTTAAGATCATGAGTAAGTTGTATAGGAAATGTGATACATAGTACGATTGCTATGGAAGCAATCAAGGCTAAATATTTCGTATTCATTTCTTTTAATCTACTTTTTTTCACTTCTAATGAAATTAAGATAGAAAAACAAATAAAGATAAAAAAGAGGTTAAATACTAAATCCTTTATAATGTCCATTTTTATACCACCTTTTCATCAAAAAATTGATAAAAAGTCCCATCTTTTATTTATCTCTCACCCTTAAACAAAAAAGCCAAAATAAGAGTAGACAACATTCTACTTCTTACTTTGGCTTAAATTCTAGCTTATTACTAGACAATCATACCCATATTCAACTTAATTTTTAGATTCAGTTCCAAAATCGTATAAGTCAAGGCTTCTATCCCTTACTCTCTTCTATCTTATTACAAGTTCACAAAATATACAATAATTATCAGATAGCCTTTAAATTTAGATTCTAGTGATAATAAACAATTTGAAAGAAAACTTTTAGATAACTTATACATAGGATAATTTTTATTCTAATGTTATTATAATGTAATAATTTATAACATTATATGTTATGTAACTAAACACAAACTTTTTTTAGAAGTCGGAAAGGGATGAAGGTCATGAGTTTAGATGTTTTAAAGGATCGAGTAAAAACAGATCTGTCCTATCTTGCATATGGCGGAGCAGATTGGGTTCGTCCTATAAATCATCCTGAGGGACATGTCTACGATGTTGTCATTATCGGGGGTGGTCAAAGTGGGTTAGGCACTGCTTTTGGTCTCTTGAGAGAAAGGATCTCTAATATACTTGTTATTGATGAAAACCCAGCAGGCCATGAAGGACCCTGGGAAACCTACGCTCGTATGGTTACACTTCGAACTCCTAAGCATTTAACCTCCATTGATTTAGGAATTCCTTCCCTCACCTTTCGTTCATGGTGGGAAGCACAATTCGGTTCAGAGGGATGGGACAAGATTGATAAGATTCCACGTGGGGATTGGATGAATTATCTTCGCTGGTATCGAAAAGTTCTTCATCTACCTGTGGTGA
>JBEQAC010000291.1:0-4266 GCA_041640535.1 Bacillaceae bacterium | reverse complement strand
TTTTGAAGGTAACCATCTGTTTTGGGAACATAAACACTCTTTTTGTTCCCTCTTTTGAAGAACCTCACCCGTTTTGGGAACATGCTCACTCTTCTTGTTCCCTCTTTTGAAGGTAACCATCTGTTTTAGGAACATAAACACTCTTTTTGTTCCCTCTTTTGAAGAACCTCATTGATTTTGGGAACATAAACTCCCCTCTTGTTCCCTCTTTTGAAGAACCTCATCATCCTAGAGAACATGCCCCGCTCTTAGATCACCACTCTTTTTAATAGTCACACCCCAATCTGCACCTCATACCCAACATCCTTCATCTTCTGCACAATCTGATCAATATGTGCCTGGTTCTTCGTTTCTAATGATAGTTGAATTTGAGTTTGGCCTGGGAAGACCTTTGCCCCGATTCTTTGATGGTTGATGTTTAGCACATTTCCATCTAAATCGGCGATGAGCTGAAGTAATTTTTGTAAGTTACCTGGCTTATCTAAAATCGTGGTGACGAACGATAAAAATCTTCCCGATTCCACCATTCCATGTTCAATGATCCGAGAAATAAAATTCATATCCACGTTTCCACCCGTTATAATAGGAACCACATTACGACCTTCCAACGGTATTTTATGATAAAGCAGTGCAGCCAACGCTGTAGCCCCAGAACCCTCTACAAGCAACTTATTACGCTCCAGTAAAAGGAGCATCGTCCGCGCAATTTCCATCTCCTCCACTGTCACCACTTCATCCACATATTCCTTAATTATCTCATATGTAATACTCCCGGGCTTTTTGACCGCAATTCCATCTGCCATCGTCGGTAAACTTTCCGTTACAATTGGTTTTCGCGCCAATAACGACTGCTTCATACTTGGACAAGCATTGGATTCCACACCAATGATCTTCACTGAAGGCTTTAATGTTTTAATCGCTACAGCAATCCCTGCAATTAACCCGCCGCCTCCAATCGGACAAATGACAGCATCCACCTCGGGGAGCTGCTCCATAATTTCAAGTCCAACCGTTCCTTGCCCCGCGATGACAGCATCATCATCAAAAGGATGAACAAACATTGCTCCGATCTCTTTTTGTAGGCCTATCGCATATTCAAGTGCCTCATCAAAGGTTAATCCTTGTAGCTCCACGTTTGCCCCATATCTTCTTGTTGCCTCCACCTTACTTAACGGTGCCCCTTTTGGCATTACAATCGTACATGGAACATTGAGCCGGGAGCTCGAATATGCCACACCTTGGGCATGATTTCCTGCTGAAGCAGCAATCACTCCCTTTTCAAGCTCCTCTTTCCCAAGCGAAATCATCTTATTATAAGAACCTCTCGCTTTAAAGGATCCTGTTTTTTGCAGATTTTCAAGCTTTAGAAAAATTTCATTGTTTCCAAGCTTACTAAAGGTACTAGAATGATCCAGATGGGTATAATGGACAATCCCCTTCATCTTATTGTGTGCTTCTTTAATGTCCTGCAGTGTAATCATTTGCTCATCCTCCATTTTTTAGGATTGAATGATAAAGATTATTCTCTTCATACCTACCAGATTTATACTAAACCAAAAAAGACCTACCCCTATATAGAAGTTAGGTCCATACATTTACGTGTATCTTTTCTCCGGCACTTTTAAAAAGACAGTTAATCCAATTTTTTTACAAATCGTCACATAGTGCATCAGCATTAAGAGGACTGCTCCCATATTCATCCCGATAATAATTCCTTCCATCTGCAGCGTTTGAATCGACCCTAATACAAACATGACGATAAATGCAATCGTATGGGACCACACTGTATGAAATAAGGCATCCTTTAACAAACCTAATCCAATGAGGTATGCTTGCATTGGGATGACAAAGAAATGAAATAAAAAGTATGGCCATAGCATTTGTAAATAGACAGTAGCGGCACTTGATTCAAAAAACAAGTGGGTTAATGGCTCTGCAAAAAAGTAGAATAACAAGACTGCTGGAATTCCATAAAGCATCGTAAATTTCATGACTTTCTGCAATAAATGTTGAAGCTTTGGTAGCTCATTTTTCGAATAGGCTTCAGAAACAGTTGGGATGAGTACGGTTAATAACGAATGTGCAATAAATGCTGGGAAAAAGCCGATTGTCAACGCAACCCCCGCTAGTAAACCGTAATGTTCCGTTGCAACAGCTGCTGGCATCCCGGCTCTCATTAAAGCTGCTTTAATTAAAAAAGGTTGGATCGCATGGGTAACAGAATGATAAATACGAAGTCCAGTTGTCGGCAAGGAGATCGCAAGCAAGTGTTGACGAACATTTTTCGAGCTCATCTTTGATGATGAGTGATGATTTAATTTTCGCACTCGTTGAATATATTCGAAACCTAAATACAAAAACACAAAGATATCACTTATGACTAAGGTACTTAAGGAAATGAGTAATGCAACTTCTAAACTAAAATCAAAGATTTGAAAAATAAATACGAGGACGATCAGCTGAATCGCTTTACGTAAAAAGTTTGAAAAAGCGATTTTCCCCATTTCCTGGACACCCATAAAATATCCTCTAGCAATTGACGTAAACGAGATGAGTGGAATTAAGATGACCACTAACCATTTCACATACGGATGATAATGATCAAAAACTGGAACAAAAGGTAAAATGACAGTAGCTAGTACAACAAAGATGGTCGTCATAATCACCGTTAATCTTAAAATGTGCTGAAGCATGTTGCGATGGTATTTACGTTCATTTTCAGCAATTAACTTTGAAACTGAAATGGGTAATTCTAAGCTAGAAAGAATAATCACGAGGAAAATCGAGGGCAAGATGGTCATATATAATCCCATTCCACGTTCCCCAAGCTCCTTAGCAAGCACCATATTCACTAAAAATTCGATACACTCACCTATAAACGCTACGACAATCAAAATGATT
Source organism: Bacillaceae bacterium (assembly GCA_041640535.1). Taxonomy (GTDB): domain Bacteria; phylum Bacillota; class Bacilli; order Bacillales; family Bacillaceae_L; genus Litchfieldia. Next base: position 1,365 of record JBEQAC010000291.1, on the reverse strand, counting down.
GTGCCTTTTAAGAATGTACTCATGTTGGACAAATCTCCTTCTTTCACACTTTAATACTTAAGAATATGAGACAAGTCATGAGATTATTGGTAATTTTTCAATTGAACTGCAAAAATTTACAAACTTAAATTTTAACGTGTATCTTTTAACCTGAAAAAAACTCATATATAATCGAGTATGTATGATTTTTTTAATTTTACTATTTCTACTATCCTTCTATAGAAAAAGGTGTATATAAATGAGCGTATTAACTGTAACAAATTTAAGTCATGGTTTTGGTGACCGTGCGATTTTTAATGATGTATCTTTTCGTTTATTAAAAGGTGAACATATCGGTCTGATTGGAGCAAACGGAGAAGGTAAATCAACCTTCATGAATATTATTACTGGAAAGCTCCAGCCGGATGAAGGTAAAGTTGAATGGTCAAGAAACGTGCGTGTTGGATACCTTGATCAGCATGCTGTTCTTGCACGTGGAATTACTATTCGCGATGCCCTTAAAGGAGCATTTAAATATTTATTTGATCTTGAAGCAGAGATTAACGAGATCTATAACAAGATGGGTGAGGCAACACCTGAAGAGCTTGAAAAAATGCTAGAGGAAGTTGGTACTCTTCAAGATATTTTAACAAACAATGATTTCTATACAATTGATGCTAAGGTTGAAGAGATCGCACGAGGTTTAGGATTAGAGGACATTGGTCTAGAACGTGATGTACAGGACCTAAGTGGTGGACAACGAACAAAAGTACTTCTTGCAAAGCTTTTATTAGAAAAGCCAGATATTCTCTTACTAGACGAGCCGACAAACTATTTAGATGAACAGCATATTATTTGGCTTAAGCGATATCTACAAGAATATGAAAATGCCTTTATCTTAATTTCACATGATATCCCGTTTCTTAACAGTGTAATCAACTTAATCTATCACATGGAAAACCAAGAGTTAAACCGTTATGTTGGGGATTATGACAACTTCCTTAAAGTTCATGAAATGAAAAAACAACAGCTTGAATCTGCTTATAAAAGACAGCAACAAGAAATTTCACAGCTTAAGGATTTTGTTGCTCGTAACAAAGCGAGTGTGGCAACAAGAAATATGGCGATGTCTCGTCAAAAGAAATTAGACAAAATGGAAATTATTGAGCTTGCAAAAGAAAAGCCAAAACCAGAGTTCAATTTTAAAGAAGCAAGATCATCTAGTAAACTTATTTTTGAAACAAAGGATCTTGTGATCGGATATAATGAACCATTATCAAAACCGTTAAATCTTAAGATGGAACGCGGTCAAAAAATTGCCTTAATGGGTGCAAACGGAATCGGAAAAACCACGCTACTAAAGAGCATTCTAGGGATTAATAAGCC
>JBEQAC010000290.1:0-4269 GCA_041640535.1 Bacillaceae bacterium | reverse complement strand
TCGTCTTCCTGGTGCTCCTTCGCTTCTCTTAAGGCAAGCGATTGCTGTGAGAGATCATAATAAGAAAAAGAGATTCCCATCAACACTTGAAACACGACCAATAACCAGAACGATGAGACAAAGCCATATATTAATGGGATGACAGCCATCACTAATGCGGTAAAAAAAATGATTCTCCCCTCTTTCCATTTTTCCAGCCCTCTCCGTAATAGCGGCATAATCAAGGTAGAAACAATTCCCGCTGCAATTCCGAATATACCTATTTGGAAATTTGTCATTTGTAGCTCATTCACATGATAAACCGTCCATAGAGGACCCATGACAGCAATACTAGCTGTGGCTATTGTAATCGCCATCAAAGATCGTGGATATGTACGCAGTGGTCTAACTATATGAAAACGGATTGGCTTTTTCTCCTTTGGAGCGAGCTTGGCCATCAGACTCATTCCAGCAAATGTCGCCACAGCTCCAATTACCATGCTGATAACATAGTTATATGGGAACATGTACTGAAAGATATCTAAGTACTTTCCAATTAAAAAAGAACCTAAGACACCGATTATAATACTAATTACTTTTATCCTACTAAGTACGGTTGAAAAATATTTTTCTTCTATTGCATGACGATAAAGCGCTTGCTGTTGAACAGATGTAACCATAACCGACATCGCATTAAATACCCAAAAAAACAATAACCAAAATACAGGGTTCGGCAATAATGGGGATATAGCCATACACAGAAAGCAAATTTGACGAATCATTCCTGCACCATAATATACGCTATAGGTTAACGGTAGCTGTCTAGTAATGAAGGCCAAAGAGAACGCACAAAACAAGGCCGGAAGAGAATTTGACAAGGCAATTTCAAAGGGTGAAGCCCCTAACCTTGCGATTAGAACAGGTAAAAACAAAAAGAAGGTTACACTTTTGATATTTTGTAAAAAGGCATCCAAATAGATTCTCGTCGTGCTGTTCATAGTACACTTCCTGATCCCAGTTTGATTTTTTAAATAATTAGATTCGATTATTATTCTAAAATCCCTTCCTAGGTGGTAAAAAAACAAAACTGTTTTTATTCATTGACATTTTCTACACAAATTGAGTACTTCGAAAATATAACATAACAAAGTAAAATTCGAGTTTTACCTTTAGTTGGTATAACTCGAATCTTAAAATGGTATGTTCTATTCAAATAAATATGTAAACTCTCCGTATCCCTCTTCCTTAAGACTTTTTTTTGAGATAAATCGAAGAGCCGCTGAGTTTATACAATACCGAGCACGGTCTGGTCCGGGACCATCATCAAAGACGTGACCAAGGTGTGAATCAGACGTTTTTGCACGTACCTCAATTCGACGCATTCCATGAGAAGTATCAAACTTCTCCGCTATTTCTGTTCGACGTATTGGCTTTGTAAAACTTGGCCAGCCACAGCCTGCATCATATTTATCGGTTGAACTAAATAATGGCTCCCCTGATATGATATCAACATAAATCCCCTCTCCTGTATGACTCCAAAACTCATTCTGAAATGGTGGTTCAGTGGCATTATTCCTGGTTACCTCATATTGAATGGAAGTTAACTCCTTCCTTAATTCCTCATCACTTTTTTGTTTTTTCCAATGTTCTCTGATGAACCGAGCTCTCCCAGAACCTTCTTTATATAAATTGTAATGAAAAGGATTTTTTTTATAGTAATCCTGATGTTTTTCCTCTGCTTTGTAAAAATGACCTGCTGGTAGAATGACTGTCACTATCGGTTTTTGAAAACGATCACTGGCACTCAACTCAGCTTTTGAGGCTTCAGCAAGTTCCTTTTGCTTTTCATTATGGTAAAAAATCGCTGTTCGATAGGACGATCCTCGATCGTTGAATTGCCCCGCTTCATCCGTTGGGTCAATTTGCTGCCAAAATAAGTTAAGTAATTTGCTATATGTAAATATAGCAGGATCAAATGTGATCTGAACTGATTCATAATGTCCAGTTGTATCAGAACATACTTCTTCATAGGTCGGGTTTACTACACGTCCTCCTGTATAACCGCTAATCACCTCTTTAATTCCAGGCAGTTCATCAAATGGTGAAACCATACACCAAAAACAACCGCCTGCAAACGTAGCAATATCATATTGTCCAGACAATAGGATCAAACTCCTTTATTATTTTCAAATAAAAATAGGGAAGGAAAAACCTTCCCTTTTAGTATACCATTAACAAAAACGCTTAATAATCGTTTCTAATTGTTGCTTGAAGTTCGGTAAGTCACTCGTTTTTACAGTAAAATGAACAAATGATTCATCCATGTCTAGTGCTTCCGCTATAAAACTGCCAAGCCCTCTAGCACGTCGATCTACCTGAAGATGAACATCAACCTTCCCTTCCGTTTGGTTCAAAAAGATAAATTCAATTTCATCTAATTTACCTTGAAAGGGACCGGAGGTAGGTACAAATTCAAACTCCTGAACGAAAGGAAGTCGATTTCTAAATCGAAATGAAGCTTCTTCACATTCAACCTTCCTAAGACTAAAACCTAAATCATAAGTTGCATTTAAAATCGTCGCTACAATAGGTGCAGGTGAAATTTTTAAATAATCTCTATCAGAAGGGTCTACAGCATTTTTAATATCAAGACCCGTTTGTATCCACACTTTTTTGTTTCCTAGAGTAATAGGGCAATCAAATGGTAGCACAACAGAAAAAGGAATTTCCTTTTTTTCATTTACACCAATTGTAAAACGATCTACCAATTTAAATTTTTCGATCGTTGCCTGTTTTTTTATTTTTGTATCATTCGATTCCTTTATATACTCTGTTTCCAAGGACAGATAAATTTCGTCTATTGACTGGGAGGTTGATCCCCCTTTAATTTCAATAATCCCTTTTACTTCATCCCCCGCTCTAACCTTATCATGAAAAAGCTTTGTATTTACTTTTGCTGCTCCAATTCCAAAACTCGCCAATGCTTTATTAAAAAAAGACATATTCAGAACCTCCCAGTTGCTTACAATAATCATTCAATTATTGGTACGTTATTTACTATGTAAAAGTTTCAGGATGTTGCCAAAAATTAAAATTACTAGTTTATTTTACAAATGAAAAAGCCCTAGAGTTATTTTATACTCTAGGACCTTCAAAGCTTAACGGAAGGTTTTACTATATAAAGTTACTTCCTCAATTTTTGAGAGACTCGGTTCATATCCAATTCCTGGCCCTTCGGGTATGTATATGTAGCCGTCCTTCATTTCTACCTCTGGCTCAATAATGTCTTGCTTCCAATAATGAGAAGAGGGGGCCGTATCACCTGGTAGGGTGAAATTAGAAAGAGATGTAATTGCAACATTATAGGCCCTTCCTATTCCAGCTTCGAGCATACCTCCACACCACATAGGAATGTTGTGTTTCATGCATAAATCATGGATTTTTTTTGATTCGGTTAAGCCCCCAACCCGACCGATTTTAAGATTAATAATCTTACAGCTCCCTAATTCGATCGCTTTTCGGGCATCATCTACAGTATGTATGCTTTCATCTAAACAGATTGGAGTTAACAGCTTTTCCTGTAGTTTTGCGTGATCGATGATATCATCGCTTGCGAATGGTTGTTCAATCATCATTAACTGAAACTCATCTAGGGATTGGAGATGTTCAATATCTTCTAGTGTGTAAGCACAATTGGCATCAGCCATTAATGGAATCGCAGGAAATTCACGTCGAATGGCTCTTAAAATATGAACGTCCCAATCTCTTTTTATTTTTATTTTAATTCGTTTATATCCTTCACTTACGTAATTTTCAATTTGTTGAATCATGGCCTTCTCAGATTTTTGAATGCCAACACTAACTCCAACTTCAATCTTATCCTTTACACCACCAAGCGCTTTGGCTAAGGAAAGGTTCTGTTCCCTTGCATATAGGTCCCAAATCGCACACTCCAGTGCAGCCTTCGCATTATAATTCCCTCGAATATGGCGGAATCGCTCAGATACTTCATCGGGGTGTACGATAGGTTCTCTTAAAATAAGCGGAATTAAGAAATCACTCATGATATGCCAATTTGTATTCACAGTTTCTTCGTTATATATTGGCTCTTTGATTGATACAGATTCTGCCCATCCTGATAAACCACTTTTTGATTTAACTTCGACAAGGATGAAATCTTTATCAAACTCGGTCCCTATACTTGTCGTAAATGGGGTTAATAAATCCATCTTTATATGTCTTAATTTAATGCTTTTAATTTCCATTATTAATCCCCTTTTCCATCTTTTT
>JBEQAC010000289.1:0-4288 GCA_041640535.1 Bacillaceae bacterium | reverse complement strand
GGCTTGCTTGGTATCGGTCCTTATCCCACACTAGAAGAATTAGATGCTGATTTAATTAATGCAGGTAAAGAAACAGTAACTGAAGTTAAAGGTGCATCCTATTTTTCAAGTGCAGAGTCTTTTGCGATGATCAGAGGAGGCCATATTGATTTGGCCATTTTAGGTGCAATGGAGGTCTCTAAAACTGGGAATCTAGCAAACTGGATGATTCCAGGGAAAATGGTGAAGGGAATGGGAGGTGCCATGGATTTAATTCATGGTGCAAAGCGGATCATCGTCATTATGGAGCATGTAAGTAAAAATGGCACACCTAAAATCGTAAATGAATGTTCATTACCTCTTACAGGTAAATGTGTAGTTGATCGTATCATTACTGATCGAGCCATTATTGATGTAACAGAAAGTGGTTTGCGACTTATGGAAGTTGCGAAGGGTTTTAGTATTGAAGAAATTCAGGCAATGACAGAACCGGAATTACTTATCGATGGTCAAATAATCTTAGATGCGTATTAACAAGAGGTGAGTGGAAATGAAGAAAGAGAAAGTACAGGATAAGAGAGTGGATTTCCTTCAATTAATAGCAGCACAGTATGAACGATTAGAGACTGAATTAACACCGACGGATCGTTATGGAAATATGGTGGAGGTTCCAGTTGTCATGAGAGATGGAATTAAGTTAAATACTAGGGTTTATTTTCCTGCAAGTACAGGGCCATGGCCAGTCATCCTTGAAAGAAGTCCTTATCCACAAATGAAGCAATTAACCGAATTAACGAGCAAACAATTTACAAAATACGGATATGTTGTCGTTAGTCAGGAGTGTCGAGGGAAGGGGGATTCTGAAGGAGAGTGGCTACCCTTTGAGAATGAAAGAAATGATGGGATTGATACACTACAATGGATTGTGAAACAATCATGGATGAATGGAAATATCGCGATGTATGGCCTTTCCTATGGTGGGTTTGAACAATGGATTGTTGCTGATCAGCTACCAAAAGAGGTTAAAACACTATTTATTGGTGTTTTTGGAACAGAACGATATCGTCAAATGTATATGAATGGAATGTTTCGACATGAAATCTATACCTCATGGGCAATCGAAAATGCAGGTGTCCCTACGGAAGCAGAACCAGGGGAAGTCTATCAGCAAACATTAAGGATAAGGCCACATATTAACATGGATTCCACGTTTTTTGGTCAGGAATTTCCTTGGTATCGGAATTGGATTACGAATGTAAGTCAAAGTTCTGAATTCTGGCAGAACGGGATATGGTCAAAGCTGAGTTCAATTCCAAAGGATATAACCGTCCCTTTATATCTAGTTGGTGGATGGTATGATCATCATCTCGATGGAATGGTATGTGGATATGAAAATTTAACCGATGAAGTTAAGCGTAAAAGTAGGTTTGTTATAGGTCCTTGGATTCACACTTTACAACCAGGTGGAGATTTAACATACCCTAATTCGGAATATATCAGTTTAATAGAGGCTGTTAAATGGTTTAATCATCATTTAAAAGGGGATTCCTATGATCACCCAAAAGGAGTAGTTGAGTCATATATTATAAGAGAAAATAAATGGAAGGTGTGGGAGGGCGGAATTAAGAGCAGGGAAATTAATAAAGTCTATTTTAATACAAATTCCTCACCTGATAATCAAAACTTTACTTTATCGTATACTCAACCTGAACCAAATAAGATTAACTATCTATACGATCCTAGTAACCCTGTAAAGACGAAAGGAGGAGAGGCTCTACTTGCTTGGATTTCTCCTGGGTTTAATGGAGCTGCGCCATCAAGTGTTCTTCAAGAGCCTGTAGGATTAAGGTCAGATGTATGTTCGTTTGTTTCATCCGTCTTGGAAGAAGATATGAAGATTGTAGGGACAATAAAGGTTCACCTTCGGGTCTCAACAAATGCGGAGGATACTTCTTTTACAGTGAAAATCTCTGAACAATTCCCCGACGGCAACTCTTATAATATTCGAGATGGAATCACAAGCATTTCTTATCGAAATGGGGCGATAATGCCTCAAGACTATTCCCAGGGTGAAGTAGTAGACCTTGAAATAGAACTATGGCCAATTACATGGTCAATTAAAGCTGGTTCAAAGCTAAGGGTTGACATTTCTTCGTCCAATTTTCCAGCATATCATCTACATCCTAATATAAAAGGAAACTGGGCATCTGAAGAACGTTTTAAACTAGCAGAACAGAAGATCCATCTGGGTGAAGGCACTTTTCTGGAGATTCCAATACAGTAGTTGGAGGGATTTAGTTTGGTTGATACGAAGGTAATAAAACAATACTTTGTTCCTATGAAGGATGGAACACGGTTATCTACATATGTACAATTTCCAGAAGGAGTCGGCCCTTGGCCAGTTATTTTTAGTCGTTCGCCATACCCTGGTATGTTAGAGATATGGAAAGAGCGAGCAAAGCTATGGGCTGAACATGGCTATGTTTTTGTATACCAAGAGTGTAGGGGAACTGGAGGATCTGAAGGAGAATGGGTTCCATTTATTTATGAAAAAACTGATGGTTTAAATAGTTTGGATTGGATCATCAATCAAGACTGGATGGACGGAAATATTGCAACATATGGTGCTTCTTATTCTGGTGTTGTACAGTGGTGTATGGCAGAGGAGCTTCCGCCACAAGTAAAGACCATGTTCATTTCAGTCACTGGAATTGAGAGATACCGTCAAAATTATATGAATGGAATGTTTCGGCATGATATTTATACCCTTTGGGCGGTAGGTAATTCTGGCATGGAATCTAGGTTTCCACTCGAAAATACGTATGAAGAGGCGTTGAGGGTACGTCCTCATATAGAAATGGATACACATATATATGGAAAAAAACTACCATGGTACCGTGATTGGGTTACGAATGTGGAGGAACAAAGTCCTTTTTGGAGCTCTGGTCTCTGGGCAGAAATGAAGGAAATACCTAGAAAAATAGAAGTTCCAATTATGATGGTCGCTGGTTGGTTTGATCATAATTTAGATGCTTCAATTCAAAGCTATAAAAAGCTTCCAAAACAAGTGAGAGACGAAAGTATCATGATCATTGGCCCTTGGGTTCACACCGAAGATATCTATGGAGACCTAGACTATTCTAATCATGATCAGTTTGGACAGCAGCAATTTAAAGCTGCCCTAGCATGGTTTGACCATCATCTAAAGGGCATTGATTGCGAGCTTTCAAAAGGAAGCGTTTATACATATATAATAAGAGAACAAAAATGGAGTAAGTGGAACGGGTGGATAAAAGGTGATGAATTTGTCAGCTATTATTTAACTACTTCTGATGTAAATAAGGTAGGAACATTATCCACAAATATAATAGAAGAAACAATCGAGCAATCTTATCAATACGATCCCGAAGAGCCTGTACCTACAAACGGTGGATCCGCTCTTTTAGCATACTTATCTGGTAGTCCAAAGGCAGCGAAGCCGGGTAGTGTTCCACAGTTTGAGCCAGGCTGGAGAAAGGATGTTTTGTCATTTGTTTCGGAAACAATAGATACAGATATGCAAATAGTTGGTGAGATAAAGGCATTTCTATATGTTAGTTCAGATGCAGAGGATACTTCCTTTACGGTAACGATTATGGAGGTTTTCCCTGATGGTACGACTTATAATATAAGAGATGGAATAAGTAGTTTACGGTACCGAAATAATCAAAGTTATCATTATAGACCCGGAGATGTTGAGAAGCTAGAAATTGAAATGTGGCCAGTTACATGGACAATTAAAAAAGGGTCTAGAATAAGAGTGGATGTCTCTTCATCCAACTTCCCTGCGTATCATATCCATCCTAACTATGCAGGACCCTGGGCACTTCAAAAGGAAACCAAAATAGCGAATCAAACCATTTACTTTGGTGGAAACTACAACACTAATATTGAATTCCCAATCGTAAAAATGGATGGAAAGAAGTAGGCAAGTTATATGAAAAAACCATTAATTGGGTGTTGTTTTTAATATTATGAGATGATACTATGAGTAAGTCGCCGCGAGAGAAGCGGCATTTACTTTTAGAAGGTAACTTCTTAGAAGTTGACAAAAAAGAAATGGTGTGTTACAATTAATTTCTGGTCAACGAGGTAATTAATCTTTATTAACAAGATTAAAATTGATGTTGACATAGAAAAGTACACATGATAAATTATAAAAGTTGTTTTAAAAAAGTTCTTTGAAAACTAAACATAACAATCAAATCAAGCGTCAACGTTTTATTATTTTATTTGAGCAATCAAATCTCTTTTTGGAGAGTTTGATCCT
>JBEQAC010000288.1:0-4291 GCA_041640535.1 Bacillaceae bacterium | reverse complement strand
TGGCTTGATCTTTTGGGTTGATGACAATGTCGTCGATAAATGCTTTATCAATTTTTAGTATATCTAATGGAATGTGCTTTATCTGATTTAAGGATGAAAATCCAGACCCAAAGTCATCTAATGAAACTCGAATGCCAAGCTTACGAAGTTTTAACAAGACAGTCGAAACATTTTGTGAGTTTTGCATGATACTCTCAGTTATTTCAATCTCCAAGTATTGTGGATCTAATTGAGTCAATGTAAGTGTCTGCTTCACTTGATCGTAGAAATCGGGTTGTAAAAATTGAAGTGCAGATACATTAACGGATACACAAAGAGGTTGTAGTCCTTCCATTTGCATTTCTTTATTAAGTCTGCAAGCTTCTTCAATTACCCAAGCACCGATTTGGTTGATGACCCCTGTTTCCTCCGCAATTGAAATAAATGTGGTAGGTGAAATGAATCCAATTTCAGGGTGCTGCCACCTGAGGAGAGCCTCCATTCCTACTATTCCCTTCGTTTTAAGGTCAACTTTCGGCTGGAAATAAAGCAATAACTCTTTACGCTCAACAGCTGTTCGTAACCCATTTTCGAGATTTAATCTTCTAGTAATCATTTCATCTAAATCGTGCGTAAAGACCTGGTGGCTGTTTTTTCCATTATCCTTTACTAAATACATGGCTGCATCTGCTCGTTTAATAAGATAATCTAAATCCTTGCCGTGATCTGGATAGATACTAATGCCAACGCTACATGTTATGAAAATTTCATGTCCTTCAATTTTATATACATTCGATAAGCTTTCGATAATCTTTTTAGCTACAGCGGATGCTTTAATATGGCTGGTATTACGCAATAAAATGAGAAATTCATCTCCACCTTGTCTGCAAATAATTCCATCCTCTTCAATCGAGTCTTTGAGTCGTTTTGCGACCAACTTCAAGAGGATATCCCCTATCGAATGGCTTAATGTATCATTAATGAGCTTAAATCGATCAAGGTCAAGGAACAGAACTGCTACTTTCTTCTCATGATTAGTCTGATGAAGGATTTCATCCAGTTGAATTTCAAAATAACGCCGATTAGGCAAGCCGGTTAACGTATCATGATAGGCTAGATATTGAACTTCCTTAATTGTATCTTTAAGCTGTTGATTTCTCTGATACAACTCTTGTGTTCGTTGCTGAACCTGCTTTTCTAAATCTTTATTCACAATGACAGATTTTTCTAATAAAATCTCATTTTCTATTAAAGTAAGGATTTGTCGCAGGATAATTAATAAAACTGAAATTAATAATCCCAATACAAAGCTATTAAACTCAGTTCCTTTATTGAACATAATGATCGTTAAGGCAATTACACTTATATATGGTAGCCATAGTCGAAAAGATAGTAAGTGCCTTACTCTAATATGTTTAATCTCACTTAGGTTCGATTCATATAAATTGCCTTTTTCTGCCGTATGGTTAAAAGCCGAAAGAGCAAATAACAGCATTCCAGATGGCCAGACTGAATCGACTAAATGCCCTGTATAGTAGAGCTCATTTGAGACGAGGTAGAGATAAAAGGAATCGCCTATTAAAAAACTTAGCATCCCAATAAACATAAGAGAAAATGCTTTAGAAGAAATTTTCAGATTTGATAAATTAAAAACGGCTAACAGACCGAAAAGAATCCCTAAGTCTCCAATTGGATAGCCTACATAAACAATCTTGTATAACAATCCAAAATCTTGCGAATGGCTTAAAATATCTTTTATTAAAAACTCCCAACTAATGGTAGTAGCAACGACCATGACAATTAATGTATCAAAGATAAATTGGATCATACGAGAGGATTTCCCATTTAATAAGGTGAAGTAGGAAAACATAATTAAATAAAAGACAATCATCAGCATCCAAAAAATATCTGCAACTCCTGGGAACGGAGGCTCAATATTTAAGTAAAGGTCATAGTACATATAACAAAACATAGCCAATATATAGCAAATATTGGCTAGACAGGGGAATAACCAAAATTTTCGAAAGCTTACATTCTCTTTTTTATATTTTTGATATAACCAAATGGTAGCAATAAGAGGTCCAGTAGTTGAAAATATGTTACTTCCAACTTTAAGAAACCAATCATTATGTTTAAAAATCAATAACCATGAGATATTGAGAAGAATATGTAAAGAGGTAATAATTATGGCTATTTTTTTAAATGATTGATACGAGTGCATATTCATTTGTTCTACCATCCTAGTTGATTAGTCCTTTTATACTAGTATCTTACAAATAAAGGCGGAAACTAGCAACGGAGAAGAATGTCGAAATTTGCTGTAATTTTATGTAGGAATGGAGAAAAGGTAATGCTATTATACTAGTAATATATACCTGGTTAGCTAAATAAGTCTAGTTGACTAAATAAGTCGAATATTTTGGTCGATAAATAAATAAAAAGGGGTTCTGTCCATGGCAACAAATTATGAAAAAATCGGCACGAAACTGCTTTCTTATACAATTATCTTTCTGTATTTATCTGCGGTTCCGATTATGGGTATTATGTATTACTTACAACAAGTCAATTTAACATCTCTCGTAGAGTTTTGTATTTTGACAATCGCTGTCTCCTTCATTTTGTTTACTGTGAACAAATTGATCGCACAGTATACTTACACAAAATACATTCTCATTACGGTTATTTTTCTTGCTAGTCATTTTGTTTTAATGATTATCCCTTCGTTTAGTGCATGGACCATTCTTTTTCTTTATCTTATTTTTTCAATTATTTATTTTGATTGGAAAGTGATGCTTCAGGCTACTGTCTATGTCTTAGTCGTTTTATCACTTCAATTTTTTGTGAACCCTCAATTTGCAGCTGTGAATTTGCAGCTCATTGATATTATTGTCATGTTTGTATTAGTCACCATGTGCTGTATCGGTGGCATTGCGACATCCGTCGTTGGTAGAAAAGTGATCTCAGATGCTAATCTTCATTTGGTACAAACACAAGAACAGCAACAAAAATTAGAAACTATTTTTGATGAGATCAAGGCGGCAGTACAGAGGTTAATGACGTTTTATAAAACCATCCAAACTGATGCCAATCATACTGGAAAAGTAACGGAAGAAATCGCGTTAGGATTTGGAGAAGTAGCTAAAGGGGTAGAATATCAAGCTGCTTCCATTCTTGATATTAAAGAAAATATAGAAAAGATTCATGAACATATTTTAGTGGTAACAGATACGTCAGAGGAAATGAAGGCACTTTCAAATAAAACTGGGGTGGTGACAAACGAAGGAGAGAATCATTTGTCAAATCTAACCTCTAGCATGGTCCAAGTAAAAATGAACATGGATGATACGATGTTGTTAATGAGTAATTTAACAAAACAAAACAGTCGTATTGAGGAAATATTAGGGACAATTACGGGGATTACTGAACAAACGAACTTGCTTGCACTTAATGCAAGTATAGAAGCTGCCAGAGCTGGTGAACAAGGCCGTGGCTTCGCTGTAGTTGCAGCTGAAGTAAGAAAGCTAGCAGAGCATTCCCGACAAGCAACAGAGGAAGTTGGAGATATCCTGCGTGACATTTTCTCAAAAGTGATACAGTTAGAAAATCAATTAGCAGCAGGTAATATTGCCTTTCAACAAAGTGCGGATTCCGCACAAAAAGCAGAGGAAACACTTCAGCTCATTAACAAGAATGCAAGAAGTGTATTTATGCAAGCGGAGGATGTGCAAATTAAAACAAAATCACTGCTAACATCATCTGATAGTATTGTTCATGAAGTAACGTCCATCTCTAATATCACAGAAGAAGCCTCGGCGACGACAGAACAAATATACTCTGGAGTTGAGGAGCAAAGAACCTCAGTTCAAGGTGTTGTGAGAAGTCTAGAGGAGTTAAATAAGCTGATTAATGATTTAGACGGTTTAGTTAGTGCAAACGCCCATGATCGAGAATAAATAAACTATAGAAATGAATCCGAAAGACCAAAGACTCTATTCTTTGGTCTTCTTTTTCACTATAACTAGTATTTCCACCTTTAAAACTATATTTTTTATGGATATAGAAATAGGTCTAACAGTCGTATATGATAGAGATAGAATAGTAAGATTTTTACAAAGAATGGGTGAGTGCCAGTGCTTATAGTAGATTATCTTATAAATCTTTCAATCTTTTCACTAATGGTAAGTACACCGCTAATTATTAGGTCCTACATCAATCATAAACCGCTTAAGCAATTTCGACTTTGGGTAAGTGTTTATGCTGGAATTGTCTCTTTTATATTAGTGATGTTGTCTATTCAACATGGAGGCTATTC
>JBEQAC010000287.1:0-4303 GCA_041640535.1 Bacillaceae bacterium | reverse complement strand
GCACCTAAAATCGTGGTACCATCTGTAACCACATACCCATTCTCAATCGAAGGCTTGACTCCCTTCCCAGGGACAACAGTATCCATATGGGAAGTAAAATAAATCGGATCTACATTCTCTCCCGTTGCCGCTAGCGTACAAATAAGATTGCCTGCACCATGTCCTGTTTGAGCCGTAGTATCATCTTCAACCACGTCCACACCTAGAGAAGAAAATTTCTCCTTTAATACCTTTGCTATTTCAGCTTCGTATTTTGTTTCAGAGTCTATTTGAACAAGCTCTAAAAATTCCTGTACTAATCTGTCTTGATTAACCATGCATTTGCCTCCTTAAAATCAACAGAAATCAATTCTCCCTTAGACTATCATATTGCTAAGATTCGTTCCAATTTTACAAAGCTAATTAAAAACAGACGATATACTGATACCGCCTGTTCACTCTTATAAAGGCATATTGCCATGCTTCTTTTTCGGTCTTGTTTCATTTTTATTTCTCAGCATTTCAAGCGATTGAATTAATTTGATTCGAGTTTCTCTCGGATCAATGACATCATCAACCATCCCTTGCTTTGCGGCTACATATGGATTCGCGAATTTTTCGCGATATTCTTGAATTTTTTCCTGTCTTACACGTTCAGGATCGGAACTTTCATTAATTTCTTTAATAAAAATAATATTCGCAGCACCCTCTGGACCCATAACAGCAATTTCTGCATTTGGCCAAGCAAACACTAAATCAGCGCCAATCGATTTACTATTTAAGGCGACATATGCACCACCATAAGCTTTTCTAAGAATAACCGTAATCTTGGGAACCGTCGCTTCTGAGTATGAATATAAAATTTTTGCACCGTGGCGAATAATGCCTCCATGCTCCTGCTTCACACCAGGAAAAAAGCCAGTAACATCCTCAAATGTGATGATTGGAATATTAAAAGAATCGCAAAAACGAATAAATCTTGAAGCTTTATCTGATGAATCTATATCCAATCCACCAGCCATCCATTTTGGCTGATTACACACAAGACCAACAACCTCACCTTTTACTCTCGCAAATCCCACAACAATATTTTTAGCGAAATCTTTCTGAACCTCAAGGAAAGAATGTTGATCAACAACCTCCTTAATCACCCTTCGAATATCATAAGGTCTGGTTGAATCAAATGGGACGAGATCTGTTAAATTTGGACGATAATCATGATGATCCTCTTCCTCTTCCCCTGCCAAATTAGGAGGTTTATCTTTAAAGCTTTGTGGTAAATAGCTTAATAGAATACGTACCTGTTGTAGTACCTCTTCTTCTGTTTTTCCTGAAAAATGAGCATTCCCACTTATTGAATTATGTACTTTTGCACCGCCAAGGCCTTCAGCGCTAATTTTTTCTCCCGTTACTGTTTCAATAACCTTTGGACCAGTAATAAACATCTGACTTGTATTTTCGACCATGAATACAAAATCTGTAATCGCAGGAGAATAGACAGCTCCACCAGCACAGGGGCCCATGATCACCGATATTTGAGGCATGACTCCAGAATAAATCGCATTTCTATAAAAAATATGGCCATATCCATCTAAAGAAACGACACCCTCTTGAATTCTAGCTCCACCTGAATCATTTAATCCAATAAAAGGTGCACCAGTAGTTGCAGCAAGATCCATTACATTGGCAATTTTTTTCGCATGCATTTCACCAAGCGCTCCCCCAAAAACGGTGAAATCCTGTGAAAATAAATAAACTGGTCGACCATTCACTTTTCCATATCCTGTTACAACACCATCTCCAGATCCCTTTTTATCACTTAAACCAAAATCTGAGCAACGATGTTCAATAAATGGATTCAATTCAACAAAAGAGCCTTTATCTACTAAAAGGTCAATCCGCTCCCTAGCTGTAAGCTTTCCTTTTTCATGCTGGATCAAGATTTTTTCATCTCCGCCACCAAGCTCAATTTCACGGCGTCGATCATAAAGTTCGTGAATTTTACTATAAATGTCGACCATCAGTAGGTATCCTCCTTCATCGTTTTTTCACATAATTCATAGAGGACATTTCCTGTTGATTTAGGATGGACAAACGCAATATGTGCCCCACCAGCTCCTATTTTTGCTGTTTCATGAATCATCCTGATTCCCTCTGCTTTTAATTGAGAAATCCTGTCCTCAATTGAATCGACACCTAAGGCAAGATGATGAATTCCCTCCCCTCGCTTTTCTATGAATTGAGCGATGGGACTCTCTGCTGAAGTAGGTTCAAGCAGTTCTAGCTTAACGTTACCAACCTTCAAAAATGCGATCCGCACCTTTTCTGATTTCACTTCCTCGATATGTTCAACTTTCAACTTTAATATTTCAGTATAAAATGGTAGTGAATGTTCTAAAGATTTTACCGCTATGCCGATATGATCTATTTTCTTAATCATAGCTGCACTCCCTCCCTACTTGTAACGAGCACTCGTTCACAAAAAACCACACAGGAAAGCGTTGCCATTTATTTGATTATTCACACAACTAATTTTAACATGAAATATACCTTCATTGTGTATTTTCTGTGAAATAGTTACAGATAAAAACCAACAAAAACTGCTTGTTCAAACATTCTTTTCACGTTAAAATAATGATATAGAAAAATAATGGGAGGAATATGCACATGTCCCGTAAAACTCAAAAACTTGTTGTATATCTTATGATTGCAACTATGCTTCTAACTTCTCTACTTGCTGGAGCAAGCATGTGGTTCTAAGCCATCGAATTGAAAATTATGTCGAAATAACAAAATGAGGGACCTTATCGAAAGGTACCCTCATTTTTTGTATTCTCACTATGTAGCTGTAAACCCTCGAAATGAACGCTTGATAATCAAATAATCTTCCATCTCTCTTAAGAACTGTAGCAAGCCTGCACGAGCCTCAAATTCTTCTCTTGTTGTTGGCAGCTCCATTTCAGAAAAAGTAACTCTCATTTCATATAATTGCAATAAAAATTGAATGGCCGTATTACCAGGATGAATCGACTCACTAACTTCTTCAATAAAATCAGCAATCATCTCTCCTTGTTCAACAGAATGCTTGATTGATGTAACGATGGGGAGCATTCGCTCAATGATTTCAAATTGTTTTTCTCGCATTTTAAAGTAATGATAATAGTTATTATCCAATCTTGAAAAATGGTTCTCTACATCGCGAAAAGCCATCGTTTTCGCTTGATGAATGAGCTCTGCTGTCTTTGTTAACTCTTTCCCATCCCAAGTACTATCATTATTTCGTAAATAGTTGACCATTTCCTTAAAAATCTTTGCAAAATTCTCTTCAAGTTCAACTTGGAACTGTTTTAAATGCTTATCAACACTCGGCATATATAAATTAACAAGCAGAGCTACTCCGATTCCAATAAAAATAATACCTAATTCATTTAGTACTAGAGAAAATGTAAAATCTCCTGCGGCAAAAATATGCAAGATGATAACCGTACTAGAAGCAATTCCTTCAGTCGCCTTTAATCGAACGAGGGTAGGAATAAATAAAAGCAGGAGTAACCCGATCGAAAATGGATGATAGCCAATAAATTCAAAAAAAACAAACGAGAATACGATACCTAGTATACAAGCGACAATTCGATCAAAAGAAATCCTCAATGATTTCTTTTTTGTCACTTGAACACATAGAATCGTTAAAATCCCTGCTGATGTATAGTAATCTAAGTTCAAAAGCTGTGCCAGCGCAATCGCAATGGCTGCTCCAATAGCAGTCTTAATCGTCCGGTATCCAATTTTAAACATACTTCAACTCCTAAAACTAGTCATATGTTCCAATTATACGTATCCTCTAACTAGACATCAACGAATGGAATTGAGCATTTGGTTAAAAAGTAAAAAAGGAAGCCCACTGGACTCCCTTCTCACATTTATTCGCTTATACTTCTTCACAATACTCATCAAAATAATTTTGTAATTTTGTCACAACAGACATTGGATCATGTCCTTCAATTTCATGGCGTTCTACCATCGTGAGGATTTTTCCATCTTTTAACAAAGCGAATGATGGAGATGATGGTGGATAGCCTTCAAAGTATTCTCTCGCTCTTGCAGTTGCTTCTTTATCTTGACCAGCAAACACTGTTACTAATTGATCAGGACGCTTATCAAAGTGGATAGCATGAGCAGCAGCAGGTCGAGCAATTCCGCCAGCACAGCCACAAACTGAATTAATCATCACTAATGTTGTCCCTTTTTTCGCTAGTACCTCATCAACCTCTTCTGATGATTTTAATTCTGTAAAACCTGCAGCTACAATTTCTTTACGCGCTGT
>JBEQAC010000286.1:0-4337 GCA_041640535.1 Bacillaceae bacterium | reverse complement strand
CAACAATTCCAAAACGACTCTGAGAATATTTTTCTTTATAGACTCTAATCTCGTTGATCAAGATTTGAAGAATCTCATCATAATCCGAGTTTTCTAGCTCTACACAATCAGTATGAACTGGATTCCCCATTAAATCAGATACTGTAAAGGAAATGGTTCTAAAGTCTAGATCAATTCCTAAAGCATATCCAGCATAACGATTTAGAGAGAGCATGATTGGTTTTCTCCCTACATTGCTATGCTCTTGATGGGATTCCAAAATTAACTCTTCCTCTAATAAATCTGCAACCTGAACAGAAATGGTTGCTCTCGTTAATTTTGTGATTTTAGATAAATCAGCTCTCGAGATCATTCCTTGTTCAATAATTTTACTTATGATTTGACTTCTATTTATTTTCTTTATGTAAGCAGCATCGCCAATAGCCATATAACTCACCCTTCTAATCTAATATAAACATTATACATTTCTTTCCTCTTTTATACTAAATCCAATTGAATTCCACTTGTTGACGAATTCATTTAGAGATGATAATCTAATGATAAGACAATTAGTTTGTTTTGTAAACAAATTAAAATAGAACCTAAATAATAATGAAAAATATGAAACTGGGGGATAACAAGATGAAAGCATTTTTGGACCAAGATTTTTTATTAACGAATTCCACAGCAGAACATCTTTTCCATAACATAATGAAAAAAATACCAATTTTTGATTATCACTGCCATTTAAGTCCTAAAGAAATTTATGAAAACCATTCATTTGAGAATATCACCCAGTTATGGCTAGCTGGAGACCACTATAAATGGAGAGCCATGCGTATACACGGAGTGAGTGAAAGACTTATTACAGGAGATGCAAGTGATTGGGAGAAATTTGAGGCATGGGCTGAAACGGTTCCTCATTTAATAGGGAATCCGTTATATCATTGGACACATATGGAGTTAAAAACCTTTTTTGGAATAGATAAGAGGTTGTCATCGCAAACGGCTCGTGAAATCTGGCTAGAATGTAATGAGAAGATTGTTACACTGGATTACAAGCCTCGCCGCTTTATTGAAAAATCAAATGTTCAATTTGTTGGAACAACAGATGATCCAGCCTCTATGCTTGAATACCATCAATTAATAAAGGAAGATCCCACATTTAAGGTAGAAGTTGCTCCTACCTTTCGACCTGATGGCGCATTATTTATTGAAAGACCATCCTTCGATGAGTGGTTAAAAAAACTTGAGAGAGTCTCAAAAATTAAGATTACTAGTTTAAAAGGGTTACTTGAAGCTTTACAACAAAGAGTGGACTTCTTTGCAAAGAATGGTTGCCTTGCTTCAGATCATGATATTACACAAATGGTTTTTAAAGCGTTATCAGAAAACGAAGTGGAAATGATACTTCAAAAACGTTTAAATCAAGAAGAGTTAACCCAAGATGAAATCATAGGGTATCGATCTTATCTTCTAGTTGAATTAGGAAAAATGTATGCTGAGAAAAATTGGGTGATGCAACTTCATATGGGAGCGTTGAGAAATAATAACACACATATGCAAAAGTTAATTGGAGCTGATGGTGGTTTTGATTCAATTGGAGATCATCTTTTAGCTGAAGGACTATCCCGTTTCTTGGATACATTAGATAGCATGCGATCATTGCCTAAAACGGTTCTCTATAATTTAAATCCTCGTGATAATTACGTAATCGGAACAATGATTGGTAACTTCTTTGAGGAAGGTGTTCCAGGAAAAGTTCAATTTGGTTCTGGATGGTGGTTCAATGACCAGCTAGATGGAATGACAAGACAGATGAAAGACTTAGCAAACTTAGGAGTTCTTAGTCACTTTATCGGCATGACCACAGATTCTCGTAGTCTTCTTTCTTATGTACGACATGATTATTTTCGAAGAATATTATGCAATCTACTTGGTGAATGGGTTGAAAGTGGTAAGGCGCCAAATGATGAAGAGATTTTACATCAAATGGTGGAGAATATAGGTTTTCATAATGCGAAACGTTTCTTTTCTGTAAAGTAAACGTGTAATTGGAGGGCTAACAAATGGGAATCATTCAAGATTTATTAAGAGATATTCCAGTGCCAAAGATGGCGAAAGTAAAACAGCTTTTTGATAATAAAAAATTAGAAAATCTTGAGCAAGATCTAAAAGAAAAATTAAACCATGAAAACATCCGTGAAAAAGTAAAGCCTGGAATGGAAATTGCGATTGCAGTAGGTAGTCGAGGGATGGATCGTCTGGTAGATATCACGGCAACCACTGTGAAATATCTGAAGGAACTAGGGGCGAAACCATTTATCGTTCCTAGTATGGGGAGTCATGGTGGTGCTACCGCTGAAGGTCAGCGGGAAGTATTAGCCCATCTTGGTGTTACAGAAGAAAGTGTAGGTGCTGAAATTCGTTCATCAATGGACGTGATCAAGCTAGGTGAATTACCAAACGGACTACCTGTTTATGTTGATCAATTTGCTTCAAAAGCAGATGGAATCGTGGTCATAAATCGGATTAAACCCCATACAGCTTTTCGTGGACCGGTTGAGAGTGGAATTATGAAGATGATTAGTATTGGTCTAGGAAAACAAAAGGGTGCCGAAGCTTGTCATCAATTGGGCTTTAAGTATATGGCAGAAAATGTTCCTGCGATGGCGAAGATGATCATGGAAAAAACACCGGTTCTCTTTGGGGTAGCAACGATTGAAAATGCATTTGATAAGGTGGCACGTGTTGAGGTGTTAGCGGCGGAAGAAGTTGCGGAAAAAGAACCGGACTTGCAGAAGCAAGCGAAACAATTATTACCTAAACTTTTCTTTGAACAGATAGATGTTCTTGTGATTGACCAAATTGGGAAAAATATCAGTGGTGACGGGATGGATCCTAATATAACCGGTCGTTATCCAACTCCATATGCACATGGTGGACCTGAGGTAAATAAAATGGTGGTCCTTGATTTAACACATGAAACAGAGGGGAATGCCAATGGTGTCGGAACAGCAGATTTTACCACACAGCGACTAGTAGACAAAATGGATCTAGAATTCACCTATGCCAACGGATTAACTTCTACGGTATGTGCACCAACAAAAATAGCGACTACTTTATCTAATGATAAAGAGGCGTTACAAGCAGCGATCAAAACATGTAACATCTTGGATTTTACAACAGTCAAAATGGTTCGGATCAAAAATACATTAGAGATAAGTGAAATTGAAGTGTCAGAAGCTTTAATTGACCATATCAAACAACATCCTCAAATGGAACAAAGTTCAGAACTTTTTGAGCTATCTTTTGATGAGAATGGAAACCTACTTTAAACATATATAACCTGCAGGTAGTAATACTTTTTTCGAGAGGAAAGATTCCTACCTGCAAAAACTTGGGGGCTATTAGAATGAGTCAATTATTTGATTTAACTGGGAAAACGGCTGTAGCAATCGGGGGAAATAGTGTATTAGGAGCTTCGATTTCCAAAGGCTTAGCAGAGCATGGTGCAAAAATTGCAATTGTGGGGCGTAATCTTGAAAAATCGAATTTAGTAGTTCAAGAGATTGAAGAAAACGGGGGAGAGGCAAAAGCATTTCAAGCAGATGTTAGTTCACAAGACTCTCTAGAACGTGTAGCAAAAGAAATCGAAGCGTGGTCTGGTGGTTATGAAATTTTACTTAATGCACCAGGAAAAAATAGTGCAACTCCATTTTTTGATCTTAAGATGGAAGAATGGGATGACATTATGGATGTAAACTTAAAAGGGCTTGTGGTTGCATGTCAGATTTTTGCTAAGAGAATGATTGAACAGGAAAGAAAAGGAAGCATCATTAATATTTCTTCTGTTTCTTCTACTACACCATTATCTAAAGTGTTTACGTATTCAGTCTCTAAAGCAGGAGTAAATAGTGTTACTCAGTTTTTAGCACGAGAATTTGCTCCACATGGCATTCGTGTAAATGCCATCATTCCTGGATTTTTTCCAGCAGAACAAAACAGGAAAATCTTAAGTGAAGAGAGAATTAATTCTATTATGAATCATACGCCTATGAAACGTTTTGGTAACCCAGATGAGCTCAAGGGTGCTGCGGTATGGCTTTCCTCTGAACAGGCTTCAAGCTTTGTGACGGGTACTCTTATTCGAGTTGACGGTGGTTTTGGAAGTATGACAATCTAAGTGTATGAAAGAGTAGGGTCTTTTAATCAATGAATCTATATATACTAAAACATAACAAATTGTTTAGAAAGGAGAAGGACAATGATTGATGATAAATATTTTAAGTTAGTGTCAATTCTCCGTGAAATGGAATCGGTAGTTGTAGCGTTTTCGGGTGGAGTGGATAGTACAT
>JBEQAC010000285.1:0-4382 GCA_041640535.1 Bacillaceae bacterium | reverse complement strand
TCATTTTTTCCAGGTACAGCTACATTTTGAGTATCATAAACAAACGAATGATCTTTGAAATATCGTTCAACGGCAGTGACTTTGTCATATCGATTGGTTTTATCAGCAGTAATCTCGGCGGCCAACTCTCTGACACGATCAGGTAAAGTTTCCGGTAATTGAGTATAGGTTTCTAAAAACCCTGGCACTCGCTCCAATCCACCACCGCTTGTTACTAGCTGAAGATCCTGGACCTGATAAACGGGTTGTTCATATGTCATTGAATATTTACTTAATAAGATATTGGTATCACCTTGTCTTGATACAATTTTCTCAGTTAAAGGATCGACATTAAAACTTAAACCAGGGTATTCCACCGGAAGGGTGATTGTTTTTAGGCCAGCTGGGTAGTTTATATGTGGATATTGTTTTAACATAAAAACCTCAGCTTCATAGGTTTCGATTTCAGCTTTTTCCTCAAACCAACTTACTATATTATTTTCCGAGGTAAACTCTTGGTTAGGGAGATTTTCAGATACCTCCCACCCTTTCCCAGTATACATATCCTTTGTCTCGATCCGCCAATAGTGGCGTTTTCCTACAATGGATTTAAAAACGGGTGTATCATCTGCTATAAAAGGCCCTCCAAGATAGGAATCATTTGTTCCATACCCAATCTTTTTTATCCCTCTCCCCTCACCACCTGGTGCGACCCCACCTTTTCCATAGCCCTTTAAATAAGGCACTGGATCTGGCCATTGTGGTGCAGCCTTCGGAGCAAAATAGCCAAATGTACTTGTTAATACAATGAATACAAGTAAAGGAACCGCCCATTTTGTTAAAATCCCATTTAGTCTTACTAATTTTTCATGACCAATAATCCTTTCAATATTTAAAATGCCTAACATCATAAATCCAAATACGACGGTACGAATAATCGCACCATTGGCATCATACGGACTAAATGTATCTAAAATCGTAATATAAACAACCGTTAAAACAAAAAAGGTAAAAATTCTTCGTTGAACAATCAGCCAATGATAAATTAAATAGGACATTAGCCATAATAATATGAAAAACAAAAAGCTTCTAAATATCGCAGACATTTCCCACCAATTCGCTTGAAGAAGAAGGCCTACATTATGGGTAAGGTCAAAAATGAACGTTGAAAGCCATGTGGAATCGAATAAACTTGTCTGAAAATAAGTGGAATGAAGCATGTATAAGATAACCAACACTTTAATAACTGTACTAATCCAAACATTGACTTTTAAAAAGAGGAGTAAAAAACATATTCCAATAAAAATAACAAATATTTGGAGCTCCGCAGTATCTGTTACGACATTCAACGGTCTTAACCATTCCCACAATAATAAAAATCCAAAAAAATGCAAAACGAAACTTGAAAGATCTCTTCTAATTCTTAAAGTCATGACTGATTCACCTCAAAAAACACATCCGTATAATGACCCTCATAGACAACCTTTACGATTACATTTCTCTTCCTCAACATATCAATGACCGTTTGTTCTTGACCTGTCATCTGTGAGGCTTTTTCTCTTGCAATAAACACAAGGATATTTACCCGTCTAAACGAAAGTTTTTCAATCGCCGTGACCAAATCATTTGTCACTGTAGAGGTGACAAACATAAACGTAACGGCTTGATAGGCACGACTTAGTTCTGAATCCACTGTTTGAGAAATAGTGGCTTGATTATCGGCTTTCACCTTGGCTAAGTGGAAAAAGATGTGCTGAAATTGGCTCTCCCCTCCCTTAAGAGGGATCAGCGTCCGTTCTTCTCCAACAGATATAAGCGAAACCTGCGCACCCTTTCTTAAGATTGCCCTTGCAAGGGAGGCCATAAAGGTGACCGATTGCTCAAACTCTTTGGATGGAGAACGATCAAGAAAAAGCACCACATCATGACTCTGTTGCTGCTCAAATTCTTTCGTCATGATATTATTTTTCCTCGCTGAAGATTTCCAGTCGATCCATGAGAAACGGTCCCCAGGCTTATAATCACGTATTCCAATAGCAATCGTCGTATCTCTTTGTAAATTCACATTGGATGCCGTCATTCCTTGTTCAAAGCGACTCTCAATTTGTCGATAGACCATGTCATAGTATTTAGGATAAACAAGAAATCTTGCATGTAGAGGAAATGATGCCTCTTTTTCTACTAAACCAAATAAATCCCCTGTCTTAACCCGAATCGTAGAAAAAACATGTTCTCCCCTCGGAATAGATTCAAATTCATATTGAAAGGAAATGGTTCTCTTAAACCAAGGAAATAGCAATACTTTCGTTTTTTGCTGCTGATCATGGTATTGAAGCTCTAACGGCAATACCTCTTCTACAATTAGATAAACAAGAGGAAAAGGAATTCTCCGTTTAACCGTCACGGTCCCTATCAATTTTTCACCTGCCGTATATTCTGACTGGTTCGTTTCACGTTCAACCTCAAACGATCCAATTGGATAAATGGACAAAAACAACGAATACAAACCTAACGGTAGGAAGCTATAAAATAAAAACCAACTAACAAATCCACCTTGAAACATCGCATATACGAATGTAATCACTAGTAAAAATAGAATAAAACCTAATTTACCAGCTTGTTTTAAAAAATGGATAAGCACTCTCATTAGCGATTTAACGACCTTTGAATTGGGACAGGCGTCCGTTCAATGATTTTAGCGATGACATTCTCGGCACTAGCACCTTCAAATTTTGCCTCTGACTTAAGAATAATGCGATGTGGTAATACAAATTGCGCTAAATATTTTACGTCATCCGGAATGACAAAATCCCTTGCATGAAGAAGAGCATAAGCTTGCGCGGTTTTCATTAAGGCGATGGACCCTCGTGGACTAGCGCCCAAATAGATGGATTGATGAATCCTTGTTCTTTCTACAAGGTCAATAATATACCGCTTAATTGTCTCATCAACATACACTCCCTTTACCTCTTCTTGTAGCTGCGATAATTCCTCAATGGTAATAACTGAATCCAATGAATGGATTGGTCTCGTTTTTTCCGCACGGTTCAGAACTTCCAATTCTTCATTTGCTGTTGGATAGCCCATTTTTAATTTTAGTAAAAAACGGTCTAGCTGAGCCTCTGGTAATGGGTACGTTCCTTCATATTCAATTGGATTTTGAGTAGCCATAACGAAAAATGGCTTTGGAAGACGTCGAGTAACACCATCAACCGTCACACTATGTTCTTCCATCCCTTCAAGTAAAGCAGATTGAGTTTTAGGAGAAGTACGATTGATTTCATCAGCAAGAACAATATTCCCCATAATTGGTCCAGGTCTAAATTCAAATTGTAATTCCTTTGGATTATATATCGATACACCAGTTACATCTGAAGGTAATAAATCTGGTGTAAATTGTAATCTTTTAAAGTCTGCACTGACTGATTTTGCTAGGGCTCGAACCATCATTGTTTTTCCTACACCCGGAACATCCTCAAGTAAGACATGTCCCTCTGCCAACAACGCAACTAAGCTTAATGATGCAACATTTCGTTTTCCAATCATTACTTTTTCAATATTTTCAATCACTCTACCTAATACTGGATGCAACGTTTCAAGCTGTGTCATCAAATTTCCCCCTAGTTCATCTGCGATTTCAGTTCGTTCTACCTAAATTATATAATTCGAAAAATATTTTAAAAACCCTCTAAAATATGTAAGGAATCTGGAAAATCAACTTTATTTACCACCACAATAGACGCGCAAATAATGTATAAAGTTTCAATTTCAAGATTTAAGGACCGTCCCTAAGCAAAAGTGCAAAGCACTTTAGGACAGTCCTTTTAAAGGATAGATTTATTTTCGTTGTTGATCCCGAAGATCTCGCCAATGCATAAGCTTGATCCCTTCTTCATCTAGTAGTTTTTTAAACTCTTCATCTCTGAAAAGATCAAACTCGTATTGTCTAATCTCCCACGTATCAGTAATCGCTTTCAGTTCATAGGTAGCTAATGAAGGATGAGAGACTAGTTCTGTAATTCCAGGCTCTAACCCTCTAATTAGATTTTCTGCAGCTTTTTTCACCAATTCATATCTCGATGCTTGGCCATCTTCAGGGTAATCACTTGGGAAGAATGGAAGCATCTTAATAAAATCCGGGAGAAGGATTCCCTTCCTTTCTGCTTGATTAATGATCTCTTCATGTTGAGTTGGGTCACCCAAACGGGCTAGTTCTGGAGGTAGTTGTTTTGGATATCTGAGAGGTAAATTGTATCGTTCACAAAGCTCCAAAAGAAGTTCTGGAATATGATGCAAACTGCCCATATGGTTATCAATATTGGTTGGTTCTATCCCCATTTTATACGCTAATTCAATTTGGGCAATCGCTTCAGTCCGAAGCTCTTCATAATCTGCTTTTTCAA
>JBEQAC010000284.1:0-4382 GCA_041640535.1 Bacillaceae bacterium | reverse complement strand
AAAAATTCAAGAATGGTTCGATTCACTTTTATTTCATTTTCTTTCTTCGAAAATCCATGGCCTTCGTCTTCTAATACAAGATACTCCACATTCACTCCTCTTTCTTGAAGTGCTTTAACAATTTTATCTGATTCAGCTTTCACTACTCGAGGATCGTTTGCACCTTGGATAACAAGCATTGGCTTAACCATATTTTCCAGATATGTAATCGGTGAATATTCAATTAACTTTTCTTTATCTTTTATTGGGTCTCCTACCCATTGATTCATAGCCGGCTTCCAGTGCTCAGGGACAGAATCTATAAAGGAGAATAGATCACTTGGGCCAAAAATATCGACTACTGCTTTAAAATATTCGGCATGTCTTCCATGTAATAAAAGGGCCATATATCCTCCATAGCTTCCTCCCATTAATAAAACATTCTCTCGTATAACATAGCCATTGTTAATTAACCACTCTACTCCTTGAATATTATCTAATCTCGGACCATGTCCCCAGTCCCCTTCCACCATTTTCATAAATGATAATCCATAACCAGAGGATCCTCGAAAGTTCGGTGTAAATATACTATACCCTCGGTGGACAAGGAATTGAAATAAAGCACGAAATGATTTGCGTTCTGCTGCTTGTGGACCTCCGTGTGGCCACAATATAACATGACCATTATTTACTTCTTCTTTTGCTCTAAAAAATAAAGCCTCAATTTCTAGTCCATCAAATGATGAATATTTTACAACCTCTGGTTCACATAATTCATCCTCCGTAACACCTGGGACACCAAAATTTGTACAAGCAATCCAATTATCATCTGTTTTTTCTAGTTTATATATATTTAATGATTTAGTTGCAGACTTACCTAATAAATACAAATTACTTGATTTTGTTAGGATAAGTTTGTCAATGACACTAACAGGGATTTCTTGTTTTTCCGCCTCACCTGTTTGAAGACTATATTGATATAAATTATCTTCAACCCCTTTAGAACTAATAATATAGAGGGAATCATCGTTTTCATCAAATTTTATAGATTGGAAATCTTCACCCTCTAAAGCAAATACTTTTTCAAACTTCCTTGTCGGAATCGTATATCTAGCTAAATAGGAAAAATCTTCATTATAATTTGTAATCAAATACAATTCCTTATCAGACACAAACAACACAGATGAGGTTGTATGCTGCTTCTCTGTTCTTGGTGTTAATAAATGCTCTTCTCCATCCTTTACGAGATGAGCTAGAGTGTATGTATTAGCATAGTGTCTAAAATAGATAAACATTGTTTCATCCTTGCTCATTTCTAGCAAGTAAGTTGCTGCTTTCTTTCCTTCATTGATAATACGTTCTTCCCCTGATTCAAGGTTATAACAATATGTATTTAAAAACATTGAGTTCCCTTTAGTCGAGGTATAATATATTCGCTTTCCATCCTCTGAAAGAAGAGGGTTCATGTGCCGCTCGCCACCTTGAACTCGTATAGGTAATAATTCGCCGCCCTTAGGTTGAATTGCAAAAAGTTGTGTATTCTCGTCTCCATCTTTATCAAAACCAGCAATTACATAACGTCCATTTTTATCAAATATAAGTTCCTGACAACTTTGATCAATAAATGTGAGAGGATAGGGAAAATTAGTTGGTAAGTCCATCGCCCACAAATTGTACTTCCCACTAATATTTGTACTAAAAATCAGCTGATTCTCAGTTGGGCTAACCGTAAAATTCTGAATGACAAATGTCCTAAAAAATTGTTCAACATCTGGTTTTTTAAAATTAAGCATATTCAAAACCTCACTTTTTTATTTTTGGTGTCAACGATATATATTTCTAGTTATGATTACAGAAATCCTGCATTTCTTTCGAATGTTGAAATAAACTACAACCAACAAAATTCGCGATTATATAACAAAAATTTCAGTTTTTATATTATAGTAAAGGTAGTATAAAAGAAGGAGTCAAAAATAGTGAAAAAGCTAACCTTTAAGATTATGTTATTTTTATCAATCTTCTCTGCTGCTGTTCTATTTTATTTTTTTAATGCAGGAAATTTTCAAAAACCACCAACTCAAACACTTCAAGTGATCAATCATAGCCCTAAACAGGGGGAACATGAATTCAAATCATTTACTACTTCTATGACTTTAGCGGCAGTTGGAGATATCTTAATTCATAATACGGTGTATAATGATGCACAAATTAATGATGGTTATGACTTTAATCCAATGTTTTCCGCTGTTAAAGAATACTTAGTCTCACCTGATTTAACGATTGCTAATCAAGAGACTATAATCGGTGGAAGTGAAATTGGATTATCTAGCTATCCATCCTTTAATAGTCCATATGAGCTTGCAGATGCTTTAGTTGAAAATGGGATTGATATTGTATCAATTGCTAATAATCACACCATTGACCGTGGTGAAAAAGCGGTACTAAACGCTACAAATTATTTTGATAAAATTAAACTCCAATATGTTGGCGGTTATAAAGACTGGGAAGACAAAAAAAGAATACGTGTACTTAATCGAAATGGTATAAATATCGCCTTTCTTTCTTATACATATGGAACAAATGGGATACCCATTCCAGCAGGGAAAGAATATTTAGTTAACTTAATTGATCTTCCGAAAATTAAGGAGGATATTAAAGCAGCGAAAGAAGTTTCTGATGTTGTTTCAGTGAGCATGCATTGGGGTAATGAATATCAGCGTTATCCTTCCGAGGAGCAACTAACATTGGGGAAAGAGATTGCAAATGCGGGAGCGGATATCATCATTGGTCATCACCCTCATGTCCTTCAGCCGATGGGGTGGATTGAGCGTGAAGATGGTGGTCAAACCTTTGTCATCTATTCGTTAGGTAATTTTTTATCAGGACAAATGTGGGACTATAAAGATATTGGAGGAGTCTTACAACTCGAGATCACGAAAGAAGTAAGAGCGAAAGATGAAACCATAATTAAAATTGAAAATCCGAGCTTTACTTCAACGTATGTAACGAATAAGGGGCAAAGAAATTTTCGAATCATCCCTCTAAAAGATGCAGGTGAAGTTGGATTAAAGAACGCAGAGGGTGTGTTTAAAGAAATTGACGAGCACATGTTTCAATGGTTAGAAGATGATCTAACTGAGTAAGTAAAATATGATAAATTATGGGTTTCAAATTATATTCTGGGGCTCTTGGAGGATTGAATAGGACGATGAACATAACAATTGATGACCTTTCAGTACAATGGTATATAAAGGAATTAGACCTAAAACAAGGTGATAGTATCCGTTTCTTTGCAAGATACGGTGGATGTGGAACCATTCAGAAAGGATTTTCACTAGGAGTTTTAAAAGATGCTCCAACTAACATTGGAGCAAAAACAGAAAAAGACGGAATAAAATTCTATATTGAAGAGGATGATTTATGGTATTTTGATCAACGTGATTTTTCGATTACCTTTAATGAAAAGAATCAAGAACCTGAATTTCATACAGTTTAGTTTTTAGAAAAGGTGATTCGTGTTGAATCACTTTTTTATTTCATTTATTTTGAACCGGATAAGGTGTTGCTCTAACTTCTCAGCAAGTAAAACTCTTCTTTGAACATCACCAAGTAAATCAAAATGAGGGAATTGATACCGATAATGAATCCACTCTTTTTTTAAGCCATATTGGAGGCCCCAACTTGAAAGTTTTTCAATATCAATACATCCAACTTTTGTAACAGTTGTGAGTCCAGAAAAACGAGGATCTTGCCAATAATGTGTTAAGAATGCAATTTCACCATTTTGAACCTTGAACTTCCACTGTTTTAACTCCTCTTTCGAAATTCCAAAGGCCATTAGGTATCCTCTCTTTTTTTGGCATTTTCATAAGCCTTGTGCCACTCAGGGTAGAACTTTTTAAAATGGATTGGCCGAAAAGTGTCTTTTTTCACACAAACATGAGATGATTGACCTGTGACTGCAAGCTCTCCTTTTTCATTGACTATTTCATATCCATATACACTTCGTATTCCATCATATTTCTCAATCCAAGTTGATATAATAGCAGTTTCTCCATAACGCAATGGTTTTTTATATGAAACTTGGATATCAATTACAGGAGAGATAATCCCATCTTCTTCCATACCTGCATAACTGAACCCTAGATCTTTTATTAGGGAAGTTCTTCCTATTTCCATCCATATTAAATAATTTGCATGATAAACAACGCCCATTTGGTCAGTTTCTGCATATCTTACTTCTATTTCTTTTTTTGAAACAATCATAACATTCTCCCTTTTTTTAAGCTTCTTCCTGTGATATCTTACCATATGTAAGATGAAATCGCATGCTTGAACACTTAAAAGACCAAACAACAATATTTGATGTTTGGTCTACAGAATTAACGATATCCGTTTTCACG
>JBEQAC010000283.1:0-4406 GCA_041640535.1 Bacillaceae bacterium | reverse complement strand
CTCCTACAGCAGTTGTTACTGTATTTCCACCTTGCTCATTATTTAAGCTATTAATGACCCCTTCAAGCCATTCTGCAGCTGGCTCATCAAAGTCAAGATCACAATCCACACGCGGATAGATTCTTTTTCCACCAAGATCTTCTAAACGTATGTCAAATTCCTTACCTGTCTGACAGAAAAACTCATAGGAGCTATCACCGAGGGATAAAACTGAAAAGCGAAGCTCGTCAAGCTTTGGTGCACGTTTACCATGGAGAAATTCATGGAATGATAATGCGTTATCTGGCGGCTCACCTTCTCCATGTGTACTTACAACAATAAGAAGATTTTGTACTTTCTTCAAATTATTCGGCTTGAAGTCGTTCATGGATGAGACTATTACTTTATAACCTTTAGACTCAAGTGTTTTCCCTGCTTTAGTTGCAAGACTTTGAGCATTCCCTGTTTGTGATCCATAAAGAATGGTCACTTCTTTTGAAACTGCTTGAACTGTGTTTTGAACAGGTACTTCTGCAATTAATGCTTCGCCTGTTTGAGTAACAGAGATCGATTGAGTAGCAGCTAGATAACCGCTAAGCCACACTTTTTGAGATTCTGTCATCGTCGGCAGAAGACGATTAAGGAGCTCTACTTGCTCCTGATTAAACGGACTATTTGTAACCTGAAATTGCAACAAAATCCACCTCACCTAGGAATAAAAAATTATCGTCGTTGATTTATGTTATTTTTTGTCAACCATTTTTCTCTCCCATTTTTCAGCAAAAAATGATTAATTTTATCATAGCTCTAGTATTCCTATAATTCAAGTCGGTTAATGTGCATTTTTTTTAAATAAACTGATTTTAACATGAAATTGATGAAGGAATCTTTCGAAGAAGGAAGAATATTTAATTATATTGAACGCTTTCATTACGATAGATATAGGATGTGAGGGGAAACGACTTGTCTAACCAATATGGTACATTAAATAAAAATATAATTTTTGAAAAAATGATCCCTTATAATCATAAACTAGCACCATTGCTGATCCGAAACACACTGTATTCACTCATTCCTGAGAATACTGAACATATTTATGTGGCGGGTATTGGCTCTAACCAAATCAATGGAGATAGCCTTGGTCCCTTTGTTGGGACGATGCTTTACGACTTATATCCTGAACATTTAACGGTTCTTGGAAATTTAGAGAGCCCACTTGATGCTACAACACTGACACCTGTGCTTTCACGTATGAGTATACCGGAAAATAGTTTTGTCATTGCAATCGATAGTGTATTAGGGTCAGAAAGAAGCTTAAATTCAATCGTGATTCGGGAAGGTTCATTGCAGCCAGGTCTTGGCCTCGGTCAGCATCTCCCTTCTATTGGAAACTGTAGCGTAATGGGTGTTGTCTTAGAAAATGATCCGAGCTTACACCATTCACTCCTTAGCACAAGCCTGCATTTGATCTATACTATGGCCATCAACATTGCAAAAGGTATCTCATTAGCGGTCAGACAATATTATAAATACCCATCTACTCATCCTATCTTGCTATTTTAATATATAAAAGGAGTGGTTTTAACCACTCCTTTTTCATCGTGTGCCTATGGTAATTTCGTTAAATCTAAAAATTGAACAGTTTCTCCATCTCGATCAATTTGAACGTTCAATTGATGTTTATTAAATTGGTAAGTCAATTGTTCACAGGTAGCACTGCCATAACAAGATACCTTTTTCACCTCGTTTGGATACCCATATACCTCAAGCACTTTGTTTTTCTTATTAGGTATCGCAGTGGTTTTTAAATATTCTGGGAAAAATTGCAACTGTTCAACCACTTTGTTACTTGATTTCATTCGTGCACCCACGCCTTGATTTACATAATAGAAAGATTGAATCTTTCCCTGATCTTCTGTTTTTAAAGGTGTACCAAATAGTTCAATAAACTGATTGTAACTAGACCCTAATGTAAAACCATGAATATGAAGAGGTTTAGACGAGAGAATATACGCATCCTTTATTCCTACTTCATTTAACAATTTAATTTGCTTCTCAGCATTATTTCTACTAGAAAAAACCCCTACTTGAATTCTGTAAAAATCTTTATTATTAACAACCCTTTTCACTACGACAGAATTCATGCCTTTCTGCTTTAACAAACTTGCCTGTTTCTTTGCATTACTTTCATGACTAAACGATCCAGCAATGACAGTATATAATGTTTCAAGTTGATTCGTATTTGGAACAGCTAGTTTTTGCCCGGCAAAAATCAAATTACTTTTTAACTGATTCATATCCTTTAGCGTTTGGACCGTTGTGCCATATGCTTTCGCAATACTATATAATGTATCACCCTTTTTAATACTAATATACGTTTCCTTCCCTTGTGCCTGTGCTTCTATCGGTCTACCTTCTCCAAATTGAAAGACAGTAAATATAAGCAATGCACTAATAATTGCCATTATCATCCGTTTAATAATTCTCATGTTTGATCACCTCATTTAATTTGACGCGATCAATAAAAATAACGTTGCATAAGGATAAGCCCATTTTTTAAATTAGGAGAAATAAAAAAGAGTCCCATATTTTAAGTAGGACTCACAAATTATTCACCTTATTATTTGAAAATTGTTGACATAACCTTATCCATCGACATCTCACTATCTAACTCATATGTCCCAGGACGTAGTTTGTTCGATAAACCTCTTTTCTCAACCTCATTGAAAAACTTCATCGCATCATCAATGATATTCCCTTGAACAAGAGCTCTTCCAACATCAATGCTAGTCATTCCTGTTGAAACGTTTAATATAGTACGGTAAATAATCTTTTCCTTTACTTCTACTGTGTTGCTTTCTTCTTTTACTTCTTCTTCTGCACTTTCTTCTTCCGTAGTAGCTGCTGCTTCAACAGCTGCTTCTTTTTCTTGCCACTCCTCTTCCGTGTGGATGACATAGCCCTGAGTGACTAACATTGATTTCATTTCTTGTTCAGTTGGTTTTTCGACGATCACTTTGCTAGCTGCTTCACTGGGGCCAAAGAAGTATACTGATGCACATACACTAGTTGCAAAAAGGAGACCTGCAGCAAAGCTACTCATAATTTTAGCTGACATGTCCAACGTTTCTCCTTTCATCCTTTGATGAAATATATGGAGAAAGCAATTGTTCTACTTCACTTTCATTCATCTTCTTTTTAGCACCAATACTTTGAATGGAGTAGCCACGTTTATATAAATCTAGCACTTCTCTCAATAAGATTCTTTCTTTAGAAGTGATTTCTTGTAAGCCAGCTTCTTTTGCCGTGATTTCACCATCAAGTTCAATTTTTCGAATTTGGTCTTGTAACTGATTCATTTCTTCGATGATTGAAAAATAATTCTTCTCAATTTCTTGCTGCTCTAACTTTGATGATTGTCTAATTTTTAGTAGTGACAAAATGAGCAACAATGATGCTGCGCCAAATAAAATGGCTAATGTCCAGTCCATCATTATATAATCCTCCCTTGCATCAATCTATCATCATGCAAGTTCTTATTATACATTCAAATAACGGATATGACGATTCAAAATTCGAAAACACCCCAAAAGTCAGGTGTTTTTTGTCAAATTAAGTCGAAGGGATTATTTTAGAATAGTAACTTAAGTCATGGTTTTTGGAAAAAGGTCCCTCAATTTTTTAATTCATGTAAAGCCTTGTGTTTTTGCAACAGTAATTCTCTATCAAATGTTGGAAATGTGTTTTGATTTATTTTTTCCTCTAAGTATTCACTAAATTTTAAAGTTTGTTCAATAATTGTTTTCGAATTATCTACGGCAATTTCATACAAGGCTTCATAAATCGTAATAAGAATCGAAATATCGTCCTTACCATAATGACAAATTTGATAAAAACACGAACGGAGCATTTCCTTATAGGTCCTTTGCGGTATCGATAGAATCATTCTATTATTATCGTCATAATAAACAAGATAAGAGCCATCAAGTTTACTAACAGCTCTTAAACACATTCCTAAATGATGAATACACTCAATCGCTGTATTTGGATCATTAATTCCTGGTGAAATAGCTCTTAATGCAACCTCTGCTAATTTTTCTAGGCCAAAATCGACATCTTGTAAGATTGTACGTTCATTTCCGATCGCAATCTCATCACCAATTGATACTTCAGTGTTTTTGTTTTTGAAAATGGTTAAGATGAGCTTATTTTCTGATACAAACTCTCCCATCTTTTTATGCACTTCTATACAATAGCCAAACTCACACGCCTTTTTGTAAAGCTCTTCCTCATTAATTAATTGCAAATAGCCGAAATCTTTACTATAAATATGCTTTTTCTCGGACAGATTTACTGGAATTGTTGGCTTCTCTTTTAAAAGTGATAGATGACGATTTTTTCGAATCTTCTCTTCCTGTTCTTTTATT
>JBEQAC010000282.1:0-4418 GCA_041640535.1 Bacillaceae bacterium | reverse complement strand
TTCTGCCATGAAACCAATCGAAGGACCAGGCTTCCCACTATCAAATGTTGCAGTAAATGCCGTTGGTAAATCACAAGTACCAATTTCGACCTTGAAGTTATGCTTTTGTAAAGCTTCAGTAAGTACCACACTAGCTTTAAATTCTTCATGTCCTAGCTCTGGATTTTCACCAATGTAAATACTGATATTGTAAAATTCATCTCGATATCGATCAATTTGTTCTATGATTGTTTCCTTCATTTTAATCATCCTATCCTAACTGCTTGAAAATACTACTCATTTGATCTTATAAAACCTTTTCTAGAAACTCTTTCGCACGGTTGCTCTTTGGCGCAGTAAAAAATTCATCCGGTGCTGCATCCTCTACAAGAATTCCTTCATCAAGGAATAAGACTCGATCTGCCACTTCACGAGCAAATCCCATTTCATGAGTTACAATGGCCATTGTCATACCAGTATGTGCTAAAGATTTCATTACCTCTAACACTTCCTTTACCATTTCAGGATCAAGTGCAGAGGTTGGTTCGTCAAAAAGCATCACATCAGGTGACATCGCAAGCGCACGAGCAATTGCAACCCTTTGTTTTTGACCACCAGATAAGCGATTTGGAAATTGATCTGCTTTTTCAGATAATCCTACTGATTTTAACAAATCTAGTCCTTTAGCTTCTGCGTCTTCTTTTGACATACCTTTCACCGTAATCGGGGCATAGGTCACATTTTCAAGGACTGTTTTATGAGGAAATAAGTGAAAATGTTGAAACACCATCCCAACATTTTGACGAACTTTCATAATATTCGTCGATGGATTCGTTATTTCCTCATTTCCAATCCATATCTGTCCACTTGTCGGTACTTCAAGTAAGTTTATACAGCGTAGAAATGTAGATTTACCTGATCCAGAAGGTCCGATAATGGAAATAACCTCACCTTTATTAATGGTTGTTGTAATCCCTTTTAATACATGGAGGTTCCCAAAAGATTTTTGGAGATTGTCAACTTTAATATGAGCATTATTCACTTCGACGCAACC
The DNA here is from genome assembly GCA_041640535.1 of Bacillaceae bacterium. GTDB lineage: Bacteria > Bacillota > Bacilli > Bacillales > Bacillaceae_L > Litchfieldia. Next base: position 3,385 of record JBEQAC010000282.1, on the reverse strand, counting down.
TCCTTTCAACAAATCTTCCTAGCACCGTTAGGCCCATTACTAATACATAATAAATGAGCCCTGCAAATAATAATGGCTCGAACGCTGTATACGTATTTGCACTTACGACCTGTGCCCGTCTCATAATATCAAGGAAACCTATCGTTGACACAATCGCAGATTCTTTTGTCAATGTAATAAATTCATTTAAAAGTGCAGGTAAAATATTTTTGAGCGCCTGAGGTAAAATAATATCCTTCATCATTGGTTTATATGGAATCGCCAATGCTTCAGCCGCTTCACGTTGTCCTTTATCTACTGCTTGTATGCCAGCACGAATAATTTCAGAGATATAAGCTCCTGAATTTAGACCAAATGCCAAGATCCCTGCTAAAAAGGCCGGGATATTATATCCAATTAATTGGGGTGTAGCAAAATATATAATCATTAATTGTAAAATTAACGGAGTTCCTCGAAAGATCGATGTATATGCGTCAGCAAACCATCTTAAACCCTTCACATTACTAATTTTAAAAAGTGATAGAATTGTTCCAATAATAAATCCTAATACTGCTGATACTAATACAAATAATAACGTGACCCATATTCCACTTAAAATAAACGGAATAGAAGGCACGATTTTGAAAAAATCCAAATTCATGCCTTACACCTCATTTCTTCTCTATTCTATTTTATTCCTCTTCTGATAACCATTTTTGTTCTAAGTTTGCTAATTCCCCGTTTTCTTGCATTTCTGCAATGATACGGTTAAAGTCTTCGATTAGCTCACTACCTTTTGGGAATGCAATCGCCATTCCTGGAGTTCCTTCACTTTCATCATCAAAACCTGCTAAATCTAGTTCTTTAACATAACCTTCACCAACAGTTTTGTCTAAGTAAACTCCATCAACACGACCTGATTTCAATTCTTGAATCATGTTAGGTACTTTATCAAGTGCCTTAATTTCTAGATTGATTTGCTCAGCTAATTTTTTAGCACCCTCTTCTTGAATGGTACCAAGCTGAACAGCAATTGTTTTCCCTTCTAGATCAGCCATTCCTTTAATTTCAGAATCCTTTAACGTTACAATCATTTCTCCGGAGCGGTGGTATTCTACTGAAAAATCAACACTTTCTTTTCGTGTGTCTGTTGCAGACATTCCAGATGCTACGAAGTCAACTCGGTTTGCTTGAAGTGCACCAACTAATCCATCAAAATTCATGTCTTTTATTTCTAATTCATAACCTAATTCATTTGCAATATATTTTGCTAAATCAATATCAAAACCAACAATTTCTCCTGTGTTATCACGTGTTTCAAATGGTGGAAAATCTGCTGAAGTACCCATTAATAGAGTCTTTGTTTCTTCACCTTGCCCTTGTCCTTGTCCACATGCTGTTAATAATAAAATTGCGAAAACAGCTATCATTGCTCTCAAAAATGCTTTTTTCATTAATCCTTCCTCCTGACAGTTATTCTATGTTTTTTATTTGATTATAATTATTCACAAGAATGAATATTAACACATACATGTGATATTGCAATATTAATTTTCTAAAAATAATAAAGAAGTATTATTCTGTATTTTTCTATATTTCTGAAATTATTTCTATTCCTCAATAATAAATTGCGCTTTTTACCAATTAATCATTCATAATCATTGAATAAAATTAACACTCCGATGAAAAATAAGCGTGGAGGTGGTACGATGCCAAAGCATAAAAAAGATCCTTCAACAATTGGATTGAGTTCTCCTCAGGTTGAAGGACAAGGAACAACGAATACTGAATTCGATGGAAAAAGTAGAGATTCTGCAAGACGAAAAAAGAAAAAGCAAGACGTATAGGTAATTTACAAATTAAAAGGCTGTTTTCTAAAACGAATTAGATGTGCAGTTGATTGGAACGGAAGGTGTGTGACTCCTGCGGGATCTGCAGGAAAGATGAGACCCCGCAGGCACGAGGAGGCTCATCACCTGCCCCGCGGAAAGCACACACCTGGAGTGTAAATCAACATACTTTAGTTAACTAGCAACAAACTTTTCGAAAAGAGCCAATTATAAAAAATCAGGTCTTTAACAGCAGACCTGATTTTTTATAAATTCCATATTTTATTTATTGAATCAATTTCTCAATTTTTGTAATAATCTCTTCCTGAATTTCTTCCACCTTTGAGAAATCCATAGCTGCAATATAGTATGCCTCTAACTCATCTCGAAGTACCTTTGCTTCAGCGAGATAGGAAATGGCTTCTTTCATTTTATCTTTATATCCTTTTGTTGTTCGTTCGATATCTTTTGCAAACTTTTCATCTGTCCCCGGAGTGATACATCTCTCATACATATCAACGATTTCATCTGTATCTCGGTCAGGAAAATATTCATGTGGTGCGGTACTATCAAAGATTGCAACCCCTCGCTCACGAATAATAACCATATCTAGACTATTAGGATCAAAGCCGCAATGATAAACTTCCACATCAAATCCCTTTTCTTCTCCAGCAGCTGCAATTTTCTTAAGCATGGTTGATTTCCCAGAACCTGCTCTACCTTTAATAAAATAACGCTTTTCTACATCTTCAGTTAGGTTTTGAATAAAATCGACCGCACCTTTAGGAGTTGCTGCCCCTAAAAATCGATGTTTTACATTCGATTTTTTATTTAATGTAGCATCTCCATAAAATAAAGAGATGAGTTCTTCCGTTAACTTGTTTGCTTCAGAAAAGTCCATATTCGAAATGTAAATTTCCTCTATATCATCATGAGCTCTCAATGAAGCGGCAAAGGTTTCATATGCAGTTTGAAACTTTGATGAAATTTCTTGATTTAGAGCAAGGATTGCATCTTTATGTGCTGCCAGTTTTTCTGAATCCCATGCTACTCCTAAATTCACATATTCCTCGATAACTCCCGGTGCTTTAGGTTCAATTATATGTGGTGCGGTTCCATCCACAATCCCAACTTTATATTTAGGTAAAATCACTCCATCGATGGATTGATTATCTGAAGCACAGTGTAGATATTCAATATCGATCCCTTTGCTTAACATACGTTCTCCAACTGATTTCATTAATGATGATTTTCCAGTACCAGGCCCACCCTTTAAAATAAACAGGCGATTTAAGTCATTTAGCGCAGAATCATATAGACTGTAAAATCCTTTTGCTGTGTTACCACCCGCATAATAATTTCGAACATTTCCACTCATCCAATCACCCTTTCAACGCTTATAACACAACATATGTAGATTTTCTTACAAGGGTGAATGCCTATTTTTTCTAAAGGCTGTTTTTATAAACTTTTGTTGCTATTTAACTAAGGTATGTTGATTTGCACTCCAGGTGTGTGCTTTCCGCGGGGCAGGTGATGAGCCTCCTCGTGCCTGCGGGGTCTCATCCTTCCTGCAG
>JBEQAC010000281.1:0-4427 GCA_041640535.1 Bacillaceae bacterium | reverse complement strand
GTTTCATTAGATGACTTTGGGTCTGGATTTTCATCCTTAAATCAGATAAAGCACATTCCATTAGATATACTAAAAATTGATAAAGCATTTATCGACGACATTGTCATCAACCCAAAAGATCAAGCCATTGTCACAACTGTCCTTGCATTAGGCAAAAGCTTAGGTTTAACCGTACTTGCTGAAGGAGTAGAAACAGAAGAACAATTAGCATACCTAAAAGAAAATGGCTGTGACCAAATCCAAGGATTTATCATTGCTCCTCCATTATCTTTTGATGCATTTAAAGAAAAGTTAAAGAAAGAACTAATACACATGTAAAAAGTGAAGAGTGCTTCCTCTTCACTTCTTAATGTTTCAGTAATGAGATAATATGTTTTTTTAGTTTCATAAACTTTTCTATCTCAACGAGCTCACCGTCGTTAAAAAGGTGTAGATCCGCATTTAGTTCTTCGGTGATTTTTCCGGGTCTAGCCTGCATGACGTAGATACGTTGAGATAGAAAAATTGCCTCGTCAATATCATGTGTAATAAAGAGAATCGTGGTCTTCTCTTTTTTCCAAATGTCTAATAACAGCTGTTGCATCGATTGTTTTGTTTGAGCGTCAAGTGCTCCAAATGGCTCATCCATTAGAAGAACCTCTGGATTGTTTGCTAATGAACGAGCAATTGCTACTCGCTGCTTCATCCCTCCAGACAGCTCTTTTCCATATGAATTTGCAAATCGCTCTAACCCCACTAATTCTAAATAGTGATCTGAAATCTGTTTGCGTTCTGTCGCACTCATTCCTTTTAACTTTAGACCAAACTCGATATTATCTCTGACATTTAACCATGGAAAAAGAGTGTAAGACTGAAAGACCATGCCTCTATTGACACTAGGACCTGTCACCTCTTCATCAGATACCTTTACACTCCCACTGCTTGATTCCTCTAATCCTGCCAAAATGCGTAAAATGGTTGACTTTCCACACCCTGAAGGCCCAAGTATCGTGACAAATTCCTCCTTCTTCACAAACATGGATACATGATCTAATGCTTGAAAATGGCCAGCTTTGGTTTTGTACACCTTAGACAAACCAGTAATATTAATTTCAATCTCTGACTCAATCGGCACGGATTTTCTTACGGCATTTAACATTAGTGGCCCCCTTCTGCCCATGGAAAGAGCTTTTTATTTAAAATCGCAAAGATTCGATCAATGATTAACCCTAATAAGCCAATGACAATGATCCCAACAAAAATTAATTCGGTATCTAAGAATCGTTGTGCTTTCATGATGGTGTAGCCTAACCCGCTATTTGCTGCGACAAGCTCTGCGACAACTAAGTAGGTCCAAGCCCACCCCATGATCATCCTCATCGTCATCATGAGTTTTGGGAGAATGGCAGGAATGATCACCCTTGAAATGACCTGACCACGTTTAGCTCCCAAGGTATAAGAGGCAGATAATAAATCTTTATTCACCTTACTTGTATCGTCCGCTACCATTAACAATAGTTGAAAAAAGCAACCGATAAAAATAACAAGAATTTTGGCTGTTTCCCCAATTCCTGCCCACACCATAATAAGTGGAATAAAGGCAGCAGCTGGCATATATCGAATAAATTCGGACATCGGTACAATAATCGACTCAGCTAACTTAAAGGTACCGGCCATAATCCCTAATGGTATACCGATCAAGCATGCCAGTAAAAACCCCATAAACACTCGATAAACACTAATGCCAATCTGACTCCAAAAGTGGGAGTCTAACAAAGAAGTATACAAAGAGGCGATCACGGCTCCCGGTGACGGGAGGAACACTTCTTTCACCACACCAACCATGTTGAACACATACCAGATAAGGAGCAAACTAATAAAAGATGCTCCAATCCCAACGAGATACCATGATTTTGGTATGTCTTCACGAATACGAAATAATGATTTTACTAGGCTTTTCCTTTTCCGCTTGGTTATCTCCATTTTCCATCTCCCTTTCTTGCATTTTCTCACCGCGCTCTATAACAGCTACTCAAGCTCACTTTCAATAAACGAAGATTCTAATAACGCTTCATAGTCTGGAATTTCTTTGACAAATCCTAACTTCTTTAAAAATTCTGAATTTTTTTCAGCTGTATAAAAGATCGATTCATAGGTACTTCCCTTGTGAAAAGCAGCTAGGTTTTCTTCTGGTGTAAACAATTCAAAGCCTTCCATACCGACAGATAGTTCCTCTACACTAATTCCAGCGGCATCTGCAATGATTTTTAACGATTCTTCTTCATTAGCCATATAATACTCGACTGCTTCGAACCAAGCCTTGGTGATTTTCTGAATGTCCTCCTGACGTTCTGTAGCCACTTCTTCTCTGACAACAAAAAGGTCCGCGATAAGTCCTGGAAATTCGGCCGATGTGATAAGTTTATGTCCGTCACCTTCACTTTCCGCCATACTCAAAAACGGTTCCCATAATCCTGCTGCATCTAGATTTCCAGCAATAAAGGTTGTTCCAGCATCTTGTACCGTTAAATTTGTAAAGTTTACATCTGATTCAGATAAACCAGCTTGTTCAAGGACAGTAAGTAGAAAAAAGTGTTCAATCGTACCAATTTCAGTACCAACTTTTTTCCCTTTTAAATCACCGACTGAATTAATCTCATTTGTTGCAATGAGTCCGTCACCACCATTAGAATTGTCTGTGATAAAAACAGACTTTAACTTAATTCCCTTTTCTAATGGTGCTAATGTATCAATTAGTGCCTGACTATTCCCATCGATTTCACCAGTATTTAGAGCAGAAAGTGAATCTGCATAAACAGGAAAATAGACAAGCTCTACATCGACATCATGCTTTTCAAAAAATCCTTTTTCCTCGACTAAGTGCCATAAGTACCAGCTAGGTAAGGCACTAAACCCAATTTTTACTGGTTTGTTTTTTCCGCTACTCCCACTCGTTTCCCCACTTGTTCCACAAGCTGCTAACGAGAAAATTAGTAAGACAGCTACTACATAGATGAACCCCTTTTTTAACATATACCTTCACTCCATTCATTTTTTTGGATTGCTTTTAAAGGATTTAAACTGTGAGGTTACTTTTGAAGGAAAAAAAAGAAAAGCCCAGGAGAATAGTCTCCCAGGCTTTTGTCCTTCCGTGTATATAAGGGTCATGCAAGACCCTTATACGTACTCTCTTGGACCAGACTTGATTATGATGGGAGTATAGGCAGTACCTCCAACGTAACCAACGGAACCCTAGAATACTTTGGCGTTCTCAATCAATGACGAGAACCTTTATCAAATTAGGTGGATGTGATTTAGTTAAAGTATAGGGGTGATTTTAGTTGTCTGCAACAACTATGTTAGGTTTCCTTACATTGTTTTTTTGTTAAAAATGAAAAAGGAAGCCATTAGGCTACCTTTTTCTCATACTAATTCCTATTAATAATCACTAATTTAAGTTCCGTCATTTCTTCTATTGCATATTTTAGTCCTTCTCTTCCTGTTCCACTATTCTTAACGCCGCCATAAGGCATATGATCCACCCGAAAGGTAGGAATATCATTTATCAAAACTCCACCAACATGTAATTGTTCGGCTGCATGGAAGGCGGTATGGATATTTTCTGTATAGATCCCCGCTTGTAATCCGTATTGTGAATCATTAACATAAGATATTGCCTCATCGACCGAAGACACTTTATTAATCAATACAATCGGCGCAAAAACTTCCTGACAGGACACTTTCGAATCATTCGGAACATTTAATAAAACGGTAGGATGAAGCATGTTATCCTTAGAAATTCCACCTAAGGCTAGACTTGCTCCATTCTGAATTGCCTCTTGAATCCAAGCCATGGCACGTACAACATCCAGGCTGGAAATTAACGCAGAAACATCTGTTGACTCATCTAGTGGATCCCCGAGCTTTAGCTTTTTCGTGGCTTCGATAAACTTTTGAACAAACTCTTTATATACCTGTTCATGAACATAAATGCGTTGAAGAGAAATGCAAACTTGACCTTGGTATGCAAATGAACCGGTAACACAGCGAGTGATCATTTTTTCCACAGGAACATTACCATCAACAATAACCGCCGAGTTTGAACCAAGTTCTAATGTTACACGTTTTAGCCCTGCTTTATTTCGTAAAGAGATTCCAACAGATGGACTTCCAGTGAAAGTTACCATGCTTACATGTTTATGCTGAACTAATGCATCCCCGACCATGCTTCCTTTTCCAGTAATCACATTTAAAGCACCTTTTGGCAATCCAGCCTCCTCCGCAATTTTTGCTAAAAAAATAGCTGAAAGTGGGGTTTGTGATGCCGGCTTCAACACAACCGTATTACCAGAAGCAATCGCAGGCCCTACTTTATGTGCAACCAAATTCATCGGAAAGTTAAATGGGGTGATGGCTGCCACAACTCCAATCGGTTCACGAACGGTATA
>JBEQAC010000280.1:0-4475 GCA_041640535.1 Bacillaceae bacterium | reverse complement strand
GACCAAATTTGTTGATAAGTAATGGGGCCAATATTTACTGTATCCTTTATTTTTTTATAAGGGATTGTAGTGCCTGTTGTTTAGCTTGTTCCATGTAATAAATCTGTGGAAAACGGATGTGGACAATATACTCATGAAAGAGGGTATAGGAAATAAACGTGATGAGCTTCCAGTCAATTGCATCAAACATGTAAAGACCCCTTTCTATAAAAGTCATATTTTCTTTATATACTATATGGGGTTTTTTGGTTGTCTGATACTTCTAATCATCGTTTTCTTCTATAAAATATATTAGACCCCAAGTTTCAAACTTGGGGTCATAGCCATTTTATGAAATTTTTTATTATTAGCCGTTAAAACCGCTCATTTGTTGTTGAGCCATAGAAACTAGACGCTTTGTAATTTCTCCACCAACAGATCCGTTAGCACGAGAAGTAGTGTCAGCTCCTAAGTTTACACCGAATTCTGAAGCAATCTCATATTTCATTTGATCGATAGCTTGCTGAGCTCCTTGAACTAGTAATTGGTTGCTGTTTCCACTGTTGTTGTTTGCCATGTTCTTTTCAGCTCCTAATAAAGATTTTTGGTTGGGTTTGCTGGTATCGCACCAACTATGAGAAATTACTCTCATTGCCACTTGGCAAACCCACTGTTTTTTGTTTAAGAAGTGTTACGTTTATTAGGTTGCGTTATTTCTTTTTTTTTATTCACTTTTTTTTATTTTTTTGTGCTGGACACTTTTTTGTTGCTTTGTTAAGTTTCAGGTGTTTACTAGATAGTATGGCAAAGAAGAGTATTGATATTCAACTTGAACACTAGAAATTAATTCCATAAAAATATCATACATAACGGTACTGTTTATTCAAAAAATACTATTAAAGAAATAATTAAATTAGGATGGTAATTATCATGTACATATGCCCTCTTTGTAATGGTTTTGAAGCTCCTCAATATACGTGTTCTTCATGCGGTCATTTGTTAACAGATGGTGGAAGAATTATCGATTATTTTGATGACTATAGTGCTTATATGGAAATTGACGGAATGAAAAAGATCGATGGATTTGAAAATACATTAAGTCAACATCAATGTGCACATCTGTTTTACTGCGATATTTGTACAAATTCAGAAGTAAAGATGATACAGGAATAAATGAAGTGAAAAAGAAAACAACACGATCACATCGTGTTGTTTTCAATATATTTAATAGGGGGTATTAACGAATTCTTTCTTCTGTTTCCGCATCGAAGAAGTGAACTTTATTCATATCGAATGCTAGAGCTAACTCTTGACCTGGTTTAATATCAGTACGAGAGTCTACACGAGCAACGAAATCTTGTCCAGCGATTTGAGAGTAAAGCATTGTTTCAGCACCCATTAACTCAGCTACCTCAATTTTTGCTTTAACTGCAGTTCCTTGAGATGCTTCGATAAATACAGGCTCATCATGGATATCTTCTGGACGAATACCAAGGATTACTTCTTTATTTGCAAATCCACGCTCACGTAAAACTTTCATTTTTCCTTCTGGTACTGCAACAGACACATCACCAGTTACGAAGTTATTGTCTTTTAGTTTACCAGTAAAGAAGTTCATTGCAGGAGATCCGATGAATCCAGCAACGAATACGTTTTCTGGGTTATCATAAACTTCTTTTGGAGCTCCAACTTGTTGAATGATACCATCTTTCATAACAACTAGACGCGTAGCCATTGTCATTGCTTCTGTTTGGTCATGTGTTACATAAATAGTTGTTGTTTGTAAACGTTGGTGAAGTTTTGAAATTTCAGCACGCATCGCTACACGAAGCTTAGCATCAAGGTTTGATAAAGGCTCATCCATTAAGAATACTTTTGCGTCACGAACAATCGCACGACCTAATGCAACACGCTGGCGCTGACCACCTGATAAAGCTTTTGGCTTACGATCTAGGTATTGTTCAAGACCAAGAATTTTTGCAGCATCTTTTACACGTCGATCAATTTCTGCTTTAGGGAATTTACGAAGCTTAAGACCAAATGCCATGTTATCATATACATTCATATGTGGATATAACGCGTAGTTCTGGAATACCATCGCGATATCACGATCTTTTGGAGCTACGTCGTTCACACGCTTGTCATCGATATAGAAATCACCTTTTGAAATTTCTTCAAGACCAGCAATCATACGTAATGTTGTAGATTTACCACAACCTGATGGACCTACGAATACGATAAATTCTTTGTCTTGAATATGAAGGTTAAAATCTGTTACTGCTGTTACATCTTTGTCATAGATTTTATAAATGTTTTGTAATTTAAGTTCAGCCATTGTTATTCCTCCTGTGTCATGTGTAATCGTTTTCTTTCTATACACAGTGTAGCCCATAACCTATCATCTCGTAAATGTAAATATTGCACAAAAAAATGAAAAGGCTTTCGTGCATGTCTACGAATCTGAAAAATGCTCATGATTAATGATCGCTAAATAGGTAGTAATTGCGCCTTGAAAATGCTTAATATCAATCCCCGTTTTTTCAATAAATTTATCAATTCTATATTGTAAGCTATTACGATGCATATAAAGGGTTTTTGCCGCGTGAGAGACATTTAAATTGCTCTGCAGGAAAACTTTTATTGTTTCTAGTAATTCTTTGTCATTTTTTAGTTCCTGAAGGACTGATTCCGTTAGTTTGGATTTTAAAGAAGGCTCTAGCTTCTCTAAAATGACATATGGAATAATGTCAGAAAGGCGATAGACGGATTGCTTATGAAGGAAAACTAAGGATTTTTTAAAACATAACCGTTCCCAATTAAAATTTTCTTGTAAATTCTTCCCGAACGGATAGGTTTGACCAATAAAAAAACGTGTGGTTACATAAAAATCACTTGTAATCGTATCAGCGATTTCCTCAAAACTGATGGTAAAGCTTTCTTTTTCTTCTACATTTGTATCAATTAAAATTCCATGGTAATCATCTTCCCACAATACAATGATAGGGTATGGGAAAAGAGCTTGTAAGGCTTCTTGAAAGTCATTTAAGTCTGCAATGGATTTATCTAGTTGAAATTGGATGAAGCGGCAAAATTGATAGGATGATTTTAATCCATTCATTGAATCTTTCATTGAATCTTTATTTAAATATAAAAATTGATACCATGCGGATTGCTCATCACTCAACTGAGAATTTCTTTCCTCAAGTTGATGAAAGAGAGACGATAATAATATTTCTTCCTCTTTTGAAATTGAATTTTTCTCAATACCAAATGTCGTACCTTCATCTGTTACATACCAAATGTAGCCAGTTTTATCACTTTCGGCTTCACCAATTATTAACGAATCTTGATAGTGTTTTTTTAGTTTATCAATCATGTAAGTCTACTCCTCTAATCAAAACAAGTTATGTCCTATTATAACAAAAAATTTAGGAGAGGCTGTAAATTAGCCTCTCCTAAATTTTACTGATTAGGTGGATCTTCTTGAACTAAATCTCGGGCTTCTTCTATGTTAGTCGAATTGTGAAACCGATGAACGGTTCCACCAGCCATTCCTTCATTAATAAAACGATCTACATCTAAGAAAGCTTCATCTTTTCCTTCATACTCTAAATCTTTACGCACGTTCTTATCCTCAGAGTTCATTTATCTTCCTCCTTTACGTCCTATTATGTGAAGGAGTGAAAGAAATCATGATAGAAAAATTGAATTTTAATATTCTTTTGCTTTTTTTGCTTTAAAAAGTAGTAATTTAGCTAGGTTCTTCATCCTTTTTTGCTCGATGTAAGGTTCATCAAAAATCATGGGTTTTGAATTTACCTCATAAATATAATATCTTCCATCTTTTGATTTACCAAGGTCTACCGAAAATTCTCCGATTTTTCCACTGTATTCTTTGTTAAGATAGTTTCCGAGCTCAACAATTAAACGCTTCACTTTGGTGGAATCAATTTGGTGTTTTACTTTTGAAAAGGGAATAATTTCTCCACCATTTGGAACATGAGTGGTTACATCCTGCTTGATTGACCTGCGCACTCCGATCCCACTTATTACAAACCCTTTTTCACTATCATGTGCAAGAACACGTAAATCGTAGCGTTTGGATTCAAATGTGGTCGAATCAATCGTTTCTTGAACAATGTATTTTTCATTCTTAATTCGAGATTGAACAAAGGACTGCATTTCTGTATATGAACGGAAGGTCCACTCCTTAAACATATCTTTTACTATATATTGATCACCTTCAACTGAAACTTTATATATTCCTTTCCCTTTACTCCCACTATCAGCTTTAATATATAAGCTATTGTATTTGTGAAGCATTTCTTGGAAGGAAGACTTAGAATACATCGTTGTAGCAGGGAGGTGTTTTGATAGCTTAGGATGCTTTTGAATAAGCTCGTAAATACTCGATTTTGAAAAAAAGGAAGGATTAAAGTAAGGAATGTTATTCTTTTCTAAGAGAGTGAGACATTTTTTATATTTCTTTGTTTTTT
>JBEQAC010000279.1:0-4478 GCA_041640535.1 Bacillaceae bacterium | reverse complement strand
TTTCCTCCAAGTAAACCGCCATCAAGTGGACTCCATGGAATAATCCCGATCCCATAACGCTGTGCCGCTGGTAAAACTTCTAATTCAGGTAGGCGGCAATTTAAATTGTATTTATGTTGTTCTGAAACTAAGCCTAAAAGATGCTTTGATTTGGCTGCTGCTTGCGCTTCCACTAAACCCCAACCTGGAAAATTACTCGATCCAATATATCCAACTTTCCCTTGATGAATCGCGATTTCAAACGCAGACCATAGTTCTTCCCAAGAAACCTCTCGATCTATATGATGCATTTGGTAAAGCTCGATATGATCCGTTTGAAGTCTTCTAAGAGAGCCTTCCAAATGTCTGCGAATTTTATATGAGGATAATCCAGCATCATTATTTGGTCCATCCAATGAGTCATGCATACTTCCATATACCTTCGTTGCTAGTACTACTCTTTCTCTTCTTCCTCCACCTTGTTTAAACCATTTACCGATGATTTCTTCGGTACGCCCTGCATTTTCACCCCAGCCATAAATATTAGCTGTATCAAAAAAGTTGATGCCAGCATCTAAGGCTGCATCCATAATTTTGAATGCTTCTTGCTCACTTGTATCGACTCCAAAATTCATTGTACCTAAGCATAATCTACTAACCTTCATACCAGATCTTCCTAAATTCGTAAATTCCATATGGGACCTCCAAATGAACATATTTTATAAGAGAACAATTATGTAAAGGCTTACTCTCTATAAAACAATTATAATAGAAACGAAGATGTATTTATATAAAAATAAAAAAAACGGACATCGTCCGTTTTTCTATTTTTATTAAAACTTATCTTGATAGTTTACTAGTTCCCATGTATGAACTGCAGTACGGTAGCTATCCCATTCTGCTTTCTTCATCGCAACGTATTCTCCATATACATGCTCACCAAGAGTTTTTAAACCAATTGTTCCAGCTTCTAATTCAGCTACAGCAGCCTCTAAGCTTCCAGGTAGGTTTTCGATTCCTCTCTCAAATCGCTCTTCTTCAGTCATGTGGAAGATATCCTCATCAATTGAAGCAGGTGCTACTAACTCTTTTTCAATTCCTTCTAAACCAGCTGAAGCAATAACAGCAAATGTTAAGTATGGATTTGAAGATGGATCTGGACAGCGTAGTTCAACGCGTGTTGCCATTCCTTTCTTAGCCGGGATACGAATTAATGCTGAACGGTTTGACGGTGACCATGCAATATAGCAAGGTGCTTCATATCCAGGTACTAAGCGTTTATATGAATTCACTAATGGGTTTGTGACAGCTGCAAAGCTTTTTACGTTTTCGATAAGGCCAGCAATAAATTGGTATGCCTCAGTTGAAAGTTGGTGTTGACCTGTCGGATCATAGAATGCATTTTCGCCATCTTTGAAGAATGACATATTTACGTGCATCCCAGAACCATTAATTCCGAATACCGGCTTCGGCATGAAAGTAGCATGTAAACCGAATTTTTGCGCAATCGTTTTTACTACCCATTTATAAGTTGTTGATAAATCAGCTGCAGTTAAAGCATCAGCGTATTTAAAGTTAATTTCATGTTGACCTTCAGCAACTTCGTGATGAGATGCTTCAATTGTGAAGCCCATAGCTTTTAATGCTCTGTAAATTTCTAAACGAACTTTTTCACCTAAATCCTTTGGTGATGGTGAAAAATACCCAGCATTGTCACCAAGAGCTTGAGTTGGGTTTCCATTCTCATCTGCTTTAAATAGGAAGAACTCTAACTCAGGTCCTACTGAAATTGTATATCCTTTCTCTGCCGCACGGTCAACTGTTTTTTTCAGAACGTTACGAGTGTCTCCTTCAAATAACGTACCATCAGGATTCTTTACAGAACAAAGGAAACGAGCTTCTGAATACCCTTCTTCAACCGTCCAAGGTAGTACAGCAAATGTTGCTAAATCTGGTTGAAGATATAGGTCAGATTTATTAATCGGAGAGAAACCTTTGATTGAAGAGCCATCAAACATCATTTTCCCTTCAACAACATCTTCTAGTTGCTCAACTGTAACTGTTACATTTTTTAGAATTCCTTCAATATCTATAAATTGAAGGTGTAATAGTTCAACAGATTTTAGATTAATAATTTCCTTGATTTGCTCTAATGTAATTGTAGAATTATTTGTTTTAGAAAGAATAGCTTCTGTCATGTTTGATTACCTCTCATTCCAATGTCATATTTCCTAACATGTGTTTATTATATTAAAGAATTTGTCGTTTGACAATATCTTTTTCTAAGATTTTTCTGTATTTTTATAAAATATTTTTAGAAAGCGCTGCCATTGTTGCTGTACATAGATGTTACTATTCGTTAATTTTTATAAGTGTAATTGTATATTTATTAATCCACCCAATCACCTACCTTTTTATTTTTTTTAGAATCTATGTTACGGTAGAAATAATCCGATAAAAAGGAGTGATTTTTTTGAATTTTGATCATTTAGAACACATTTTTAAAGATTATTATCCGTTTGAATTATTATCAGACGTAGATTTACAAACCTTAGTTACGAACTCAGAGCAGATATCATTTAAAAAAAATGAGTTTCTATTTCGTGAAGACGAACCGACTAGCGATCTCGATCTTTATTTCTTAGTATCAGGTCTTGCAAAAAATATTCTCCATCAAAATAACGGAAAACAACTTTCCCTCAGATACTACTATCCTGGAGATATTATAGGATTAATGGTCATGTTTACAAGTGGAGAGTTAAACTTTTCTGTTCAAGCTTTAGAAAATTGCACGGTTTTTAAATTAAATAAAACTTACTTTTTTGACATCATGGTAAAAAATCAACAGTTTTCTAAGGTCATATGGGAAAGCATCGGCGATAAGATGAAAAGTTTTTACAATGAAATAAAAAATAAACCACAGGCTGAAGATCAAAACATCAACATCCTTCGAACAAGAGTAAAATCAAAAATGGAAACTCCTACATTTATTTCTCCTGATGAGTCAATGAAATCAGCTGCCCAAATGTTAATAGAAAACAAATTAGATGGCCTTATTGTTAGTAAAGATGAGAAATCCATCCTTGGGGTGTTAACACAGTCGGAGATTTTAAACTATGTCAGCCATTCATCAATTGAGGAAAAAGTAGAAGGTTGGTACAAAACAGATTACGTTTCTATCACACCAGATTCGTTTAATTACGAAGCTTTATCTCTATTAAAATTAGAACATATGCACTACCTTCCTGTATTACAAAATCAAAAGGTGATCGGAACCATTTCTCCCCGTTCTTTGTTAAGTTTTCACAATTCACGTTATCTCTATTTTTTATCCAATCTTCATAATACCTTGGATATAGATGAACTTATGCATCTGGGCGGGAATGCATCTCCTATGCTCCAATCATTCATTCAGGAATTACTGGAGCATGAGAGCCTTTCGTATGAAATGACAGAGGTAATTTCCAATCATAATGACCGTTTACAACAACAATGTATTAAATTAGTAGAAGCTGAAATGAAAAATGAAGGCTATGGAAAACCACCTGTAAATTACTGCTTTATTATCATGGGGAGTCAAGCGAGACAAGAACAAGGCTTTAATACCGATCAAGACAATGGTTTAATTATCGATGATTTTGACCACCTACCAAACGCAAATACAATTAGAACCTATTTTAATGAATTTACTACTAAAATTAATAGCAGGCTACAAGAAATTGGTTTCCCTGAATGTCCGGGAGGGATTATGGCAAAGGAGATTAAATGGAGAAAAACATTATCGCAATGGAAACAGTCCATACAAGCCTGGAAAACAGAAATGGATGCGGAAGAAATTCAAAGCTTTACCATGTTTTACGATTTCCGACCTATTTATGGTGACTTCAGTCTCTCTGAGGAAATGAGGTCATTTTTGGTTGATAAAGTAAAAGGATCAAATCTATTACAATATTTACTTGTAAAAGATTCTTTAAGATATAAACTCCCTGTTAATCCTTTAGGGTTTATAAAAATTTTTCAGAAAAATAAAACAATCGATGTAAAAAAAGTAGGTCTTATTCAAATTATTAATACAGTCAGAATTTACGCGATTAAATACGGGATAAAAGAAGGAAGTACCGTTAAAAGACTAAACCGCTTAAAAGAGCTCGGAGTTATGCACCCAAGGGATGTAGAAAATACGAAAACCGCCTTTCATTTTTTGCTGTTATTTCGTCTGATTAATAACCTTTCACAATTTTCAAAGGGAGTTTCTCCTTCTAATATCATTTATTTAGACGATTTAACAAAGGAGGAAAAATGGAAACTAAAAGAAGCATTACAGATTGCAATCAAAATGCAGCAGGCTACAAAGTTAATCCTTAACAGAACAAGAGGTGTCTAATATGCCCGTTGACTATAAAATTCTCCATTACTACTTCTGGAAGAAACATCTATTAAGTTATTATATTAGGAAGGCTAGAACCACCATTACTCTTGATCCATTTAAATTTAAGTAT
>JBEQAC010000278.1:0-4484 GCA_041640535.1 Bacillaceae bacterium | reverse complement strand
TGTGGTTTCGATCATTTTTTCTCGTTAAAATTTCAACTACATCTCTACGACTATCTAATTCAACACCATGCTTTGTTCGTATTTCTTCTCTAATCGCGTCAAGGGTTTCAGATACACCGATATTAAAGCCTTGGGCTTTGTCATCATCCACATTTCTGTTTTTGATTACGGCAATATCTGTTGATAAACCACCAATATCTTGAATAAGAATACTTTTATCAATTAAATCTCGATTAATGATTTTTAAATCATTATCCATTACTAGATTAATATAAGCAGCAAACCCTTCCGGATAAACCTTCACTTGATCAAATTTTATATTGACCTTTAGCCCTTGGTATTTAGGGGTAACAAGAAATTCCACCTGGTGAACGGAGCTTAATAGCTGTGAGCGATAGCCCACATCTTTCCCTTCTTTAACCTCGCGAAGAGGGAGTCCCGTTCCTAACGTGTAATTTGCATCGATTACATTATTTGTTCTTTTAAAAGTAGAAGAATTCTCTTCTCTCACCGCGTCTAATGCTAATGCAGCAAAAAGCATGATTAAGGTTTGGTCTTCTTCAGACTTGCTGCTTCCTGGATCTAACTCAGTTGCATTGTCTGTTTTAGTCGCCAAGTTCCCCACACGATAAATTACATTATTCTCCTTCAAAGCAGGGGAGTGTACTCGAATATGAATTCCATTTAGCGGATCTTTATCATTTAACTCTTCAATTCCGATAACAGGTCTGTCTTCCGTATCTCTGGCAATGACGTTAGGAATATACAACTCATAATCAAGATTTCCAAATAGAGCTTTTACACAATCATTTCCAACATCAATTGCTGTAATTCTAGATTTACTCATCAAATCATCCTTTCAGCTTTTAAATGAGTTCTATTAAATTAACTTTCAGCATACTCTTTAAGGTTAAAGTAGGTTCGTAGAGGGGTCAATCATCCTTTAGTTGTGTTCAATAAGAACACAACTTTACATTTTTGTATACATGTGTACAAAGTTGCAAACACCTTGATATGAAAGGATGTATACACTTTTGTTTACACGTACACCAATATGTAAACATTCCGAATACAACTTGTTTACATGTATACATTTTTGTAAACAGTAAAAATTTGTTACTTTTTGACCCTGAAATAGGACCCCCTTTTAATCTCTTTCTCCTCATTCACTACTAAAAAACTATTTTGACTGCTAAGCTATTATTTTATTTTTGTCCTCCCATAAAACTTAGGTTATGTACGAACGTTTATACTAAGCAGCGTCCAGAAAACAAAGTGAGGAGATCTTAAGATGGGTTATATTGCACCTATTCAGTTTGATACATATACACAATATGCCAACCGTTTGGCTAATAAAAGGTATGATTATGCTAGACTTACTTCTTCCTCAGCCGGTCAACTACAGAGCAACTATATTGAAGAGGAAAAGAAGCATGAACAACGCCGATTTTCAAAAATACTTAATGCAGTTAGTTACAATAAAGAAGTACATCATGACATCAATCAACTTACTGGTAAAGGAACTCTTTTTAACGAATATGTGTAACATTGGAGCAGAATCCCCTGCTCCTTTTTTATTCCTCCCTCACTTTTAGATCCTCTCTCCCCTCTCCCACCTAAAACTTTGCTTCTCTCTTGAAAAATTGCTATGATTAAATGGTTATTTCCAATGTATGGAAGGTGTGAAAATATGTACAAAGGGATTTACTACCTCCTACTTCTTCTCTTCATTGTAGGTTGTTCTTTTGATTCCTCTCAAAATACACCAGATGAAATTGAAACAGTTGGTAGATTAAATGAAGTAGTGGCCACAAACCTAGACATTCCCTGGAACATTGCAAAAAACCAAGGGCATTTCTACATAAGTCAACGCGATGGTAAAATTATTGAAATTGATTCCACTTCAGGGACAATGAAAGTACAGTCGTTATCCGTGACAAAGGAAGTTCAACATGTTGGTGAAGGGGGCTTACTTGGATTTGTATTAACATCTGACTTCGATACATCTCAACAAGCCTTTGCCTATTACACCTACCAACAAAACGGAATAAAAAACCGAGTGGTTGC
Source organism: Bacillaceae bacterium (assembly GCA_041640535.1). GTDB lineage: Bacteria > Bacillota > Bacilli > Bacillales > Bacillaceae_L > Litchfieldia. Next base: position 2,417 of record JBEQAC010000278.1, on the reverse strand, counting down.
CCTAAAGAAAGAAGGGGATATTTGGGTTGAAACTAACACCCTATTAGAGGATATTCCTGGAGGTAACATTCATAATGGCGGGAGAATTCAGATTGGTCCTGATGGACTTCTTTACGTTACAGCCGGTGATGCTGGTACCCCAGATTTGGCACAAGACAAAACTAGTCTTGCAGGAAAAATTCTTCGAATGAATTTAGATGGTACAATCCCTAAGGATAATCCCTTTCAGAATTCTTATGTCTTTTCTTTTGGCCACCGTAACCCACAAGGGCTTGCTTGGGATGAAAAAGGACAACTATATAGTACTGAGCACGGGCAAATTGCGCACGATGAAATTAATTTAATTGAACCGGGTCAAAACTATGGCTGGCCTATCATTCAAGGAGATGAAGAGGAACCTGGTATGATGAAGCCGCTCTATCATACTGGAGATATAACCTGGGCACCCTCAGGCATTGAATACCATAACGGCAAACTCTATATTGCAACATTAAGAGATGCCCGTATTCGAAGCTTTGATTTAAGTTCAAAATCAGTAGAGATTATTCATGAGAATAGTGGCCGAATGAGAGATGTGTATATTGAGGGTTCTTCCTTATACACAATCACAAGCAATCGTGATGGTCGTGGAAATCCAACAGCAGATGATGATAAATTAATTAGGATTGAACTAGTACCTTAATAAACAATTGCAGCTTTTTTGAACGCGGACAATCAGTAGACTATTTTGGGATGGGATGTCCGAATATGCCTTGTGTTCGGACAAGCTACAGACAGCGATTTGGGCGGAGTGTCCGAATTAACCTTGTATTCGGACTATTACCATACAATTTCCTGCACCGCCTGTCCGAACACACACCCCATTCGGACTCATCCACTAGCTATTCATCCTCTTCCTGTCCGAACTTCCATCTCATTCGGACTCATCCACTAGCTATTCATCCTCTTCCTGTCCGAACTTCCACCCCATTCGGACAATCCACTCGCTTTTCCTACTCTTCCTGTCCGAACACTCACTACATTCGGACAATTAACAGTTCTATCCCGCTCATCCTGTCCGAATCTCCCACAAATACCAACTTTTAAAAACATTCCCCACCTACTCTAGCCCGAATAACGTTCATAACCCACTATAAATTTTTAATGGTTATATCAATTGTTTTAGACGCAATTAGGTATGTAGCTAATGAATAAAGTGCTTCAAGAATTCCAAATACAAAAATGGCACTTCCAAAAATCAAGGAATTAAAGATCATCACATATTGCCCAATTGATATCCGAGTCTTTTTACTTAACAGGATTGCCATAATCTCAGTGCCGTCTAATGAACCTCCATAACGGATAATCAAACCGACACCCACCCCAATGATTATTCCCCCGAAAATAACCACTATAAATGGATTGCTCGTTAATGGAGGTATTGGATGCAGAGTAGAAGTTCCCATCACAAGGACAAGAAGCGCAAATAGACTTAAGAGGACAAAACCTTTACCAAGATATTGAAATGCTATAACTAGAAAAGGGAGATTTAAGATAAAGAGAAGTGTCCCCACTTTAAATGTAGTTACTTGTGAAACGATAATGCTTATTCCTATAATTCCGCCATCTATTACGTAATTTTTTAATAAAAATAACTCCAAAGAACAGGCTACTAACAGGGCACCACAAATAATATAAAAACATCTCTTGTAAATGGATATGTTACTTCTTCTACTTTGCCCTAGATATTTAATCCGTTCTCTATACATTAGAATCTCCTTAATTATAAAATTAGTTCCATGTTTCAATATATTCCTTCTAACGCTTAACATGCCAAGTAAAAGTTTTCCACCACAATCCTTTATACAATGTATTGATAGATTTAGATTTGGAAAAAATGTTGGAATATTATTACGAAGGAGATGTAGTATTGATTGAAACTCTTAAAGAAATCCTTGTTGTTCTTGGCCGTATTATAACCATTTTACCGATACTTTTATTTGTGACAATTTATATGGGGAAACGAGCAATCGGAGAGTTACCGATCTTTGACTTTCTTATTATCGTCATACTTGGTGCAGTTGTCGGAGCTGATATTGCTGATCCAGAAATTCACCATATTCCCACTGCAATAGCTATTATCGCCATTGCTATTCTGCAAAGAATCGTTGCTAGAATTAAAATAGCCAATCGAAAAATAGGTAGGCTGATTACATTCGAACCAACCGTTATCGTTCAAAATGGTAAATTTCTAGATAAGAATCTAAAAAAGGTTCGATATTCAATTGATAATATTCTTCAAATGCTAAGGGAAAAAGAAGTGTTTGATATTCGAGAAGTCGAAACGGCGGTGATAGAACCAAATGGTGCCTTAAGTGTATTAAAAATACCAGAAAAAAGTCCGGTCACATTAGAGGATATGAATATAGCAAAACCAA
>JBEQAC010000277.1:0-4488 GCA_041640535.1 Bacillaceae bacterium | reverse complement strand
AGGAGAAGTTTATTGAAATTTTTCCATACAGCCGATTGGCATTTAGGTAAGCTTGTACAAGGGATTTATATGACCGAGGATCAGGAGTATATTTTACAACATTTTGTGAATGAGATAGAAAAAGAAAGACCGGATGCAGTGATTATTGCTGGTGATCTCTATGACAGAGGGGTTCCACCTACAGAGGCTGTAAATCTATTAGATGAGTTACTAGAGAAAATCGTCATCGATCTTAAAACTCCTGTTTTAGCCATTGCAGGTAATCATGATAGTCCAAGTCGATTAAAATTTGGTAGTAAATTAATGAGAAAAAATGGTTATCACATGATTGGTGAAATCTCCAAAAACATGGAACCAGTCATCCTACGGGATCAATTTGGGGAAGTTCATTTTCATCTCGTTCCATATGCAGATCCTAGTACGGTTCGGTACGTATTTGAAGATGACGAAATCCATTCGCATGATGATGCAATGAAGAAAATGACCAATTATATTTTAGAAACATACGATCCTCACGCTCGCCATGTATTTGTTGGACATGCATTTGTTACTCCACAAGGTGAAAAAGTGGAAAACACGAGTGACTCAGAGCGTCCTCTCTCGATTGGTGGCGCAGAACATGTAAATGCCAATCACTTCGAAAATTTTCATTATACAGCACTTGGTCACCTACATCAGGCACACTTTGTCAAAAGTGAAAAGATTAGATATTCAGGTTCACCCCTAAAATATTCGATTTCTGAAGAAAATCATCAAAAAGGGTTTTTAATTGTGGAGCTTGATGAAAAAGGGAAAGTGACAATAGAAAAACGATTATTATTTCCAAGAAGGGATATGTATACAGTCGAAGGCACAATGAACGAGATTTTACATTATCCGATAAATGAAGATTATGTATTTGTTCGGTTATTAGATCAAACACCTGTTCTTTCACCGATGGAAAAAATAAGATCAGTCTATCCAAATGCGATGCACATTGAACGAAAAGTATTAATAAATCAATATTCAACAGCAGAAGTCGAAGAAAAAAAAGAACGCCATAAAATGGATGATTTTTCTCTCTTTCAAGCTTTTTATAAAGAAGTAAAAGGCGTAGAAGCGTCAGAAAAAACAGAGGGAATTTTCAAAGAAATTCTCCAAGAACTAATGAATGATGAAAGTGAGCGAACAAGGTCAGCTACTTCTAAGGAAAAAACTGTAACTGTCTAACCTGGTTAGAAAATAGAAGGGGAGAATCGTAAATTGAAGCCTATTAGATTAAAAATGACGGCATTTGGGCCATATAAACGTAGTGAGGTAGTCGATTTTACAGAGTTAAAGGGAAATCGTCTGTTTGTTGTATCTGGTACGACTGGTGCAGGAAAAACCACAATATTTGACGCTATTTGCTTCGCCTTATATGGTTCTGCTAGTGGAGAAGACCGAAATGATGCAAAAATGCTCAGAAGTGACTTTGCTAGCGATGATACACATACGTCAGTGGAACTAGAATTTGAGCTTCGAGCAAGAAATTTCCGTATTCTTCGTCAGTTAGGTCATATTAAGCAAGGAAACAAAAGTGCGACAGGGGAAAGGTATGAATTTTTTGAAGTCATAGATGGAAAAGAAATACCATGTGTGGATCGTCAAATTGTATCGGAAATAAATAAGAAGGTAGAAGAACTTATTGGGTTAACGCAAGATCAATTTAATCAAATTGTCATGCTTCCACAGGGAGAGTTTCGTAAGTTATTAACCTCTCAAACAGAAAATAAAGAAGAAATCTTAAGGAGAATCTTTAAAACAGAGCCCTACAAAAGAATTAGTGAACGACTAAAAGAAAAAAAGAGTGTAACAGAAGAAGGATTTAATCAAGTATCGAAAAAAAGAGAAGATTATATTAAAAGCATTGCTTCTATTTTGCCAAATCGTGAAGACTCTCTTTTAACAGAAACATTTTCTCAAGAAAGCTATAATGTAAATCAAGTGTTATCAGGTCTATTAAGTGAAGTGACTTTTTATGATGATAAGCTCGTAAAGGATCATCAAGTATATGAACATTCCTATAAATTACACGACTTAAAACAAGCCGAATTTCATTTAGCTAAAGCATTAAATGAACGATTCAATGTATTGAGTGAAAAACAAGGAAAACTAACACATTTAACTTCACAACTACCATCGATCCATGAGTTAGAAAGTAAATGTGAAAAGTCTGAAAGAGCAAGCTCAATACAGATTTTTGAAAAGCAAGTAGAAGATTGGAAAGTCGAAGAGAACAAAAAGAAGGAAAATTATCGAGCAGCGATTCATTCAGAAAAAGAAGCGAATGAACAATTAGTACAGGTGACGAAACGATTTGAAGAGGAAAAAAACAAAAAGTCAGAACGTGAGCGAGTTGCACATGAATTAAATCAACTTGAACAATTTTACCCTATGGTCGTAGACCTAAATAACAGAAGAGATGCATTAACGGGAAATAAGCAAAAGGCAGAAAAATTACTAAAGTATTTAAAAGCTTGTCATGACAATCTTAATGATAAACTTTCAGAGAAACAGAATTTAAACGAAGAGATTAAACAAAAAGAGACGATTATAAACGAATTGCCTGATAAGCAACAAAAATTAGCGGATATGAGAGAGCAATGGAAGCTGTTCCATGATTTAATTCAGTTACAAGAGAATGAAAAACAATTATCAAGTCAAGTCGAAAAAACAAAAGTAGAGTTCGAGAAAAGTTATCATGCTTATCAGGAAATGGAAAGAAAGTGGGTCAATACGCAAGCAAGCTATTTAGCTACCCACTTACATGATGGTGAATCATGTCCAGTTTGCGGGAGTTATGACCATCCAAAAAAGGCAACTCATGTAGATCATTTAATAAATAAAGAGGTATTAGAAACATCAAAGCAAGACAGCAATGAAAAAGAAAGTAGGTATCGAACTGCGGTTGCTGAACGAAATGCTGTTTCTTCACAAGTCAAAACAAAACAGATGGAAGCTGCACATTATCATATTCCACTTGAACAAATTAATCAAGTGTATCATCAATTATTGATCGATGGCAAAAAACTTGGTGAAGAGGTTAATCTGTTAAAAGAGCTTAGAAATGAGCTAATGAAACTAAAAGACAAGTATAATCAACTAGAGAAGGTTTGTGTGGAACTAACTGCAGAAAAAGAAAAAGTTGAGCGAGAATACCAAGAACAAAATACGGTCTATGAGACAAGTAAAGCTGTTTATGAAGAAAAACTTCGCTCAATTCCAGAAGAGCTTCGCGTCTTATCAGAACTAGAGAAAAGAATAGCCATCACAAAAAAACGAAGACATGATTTAGAAGAAGCATGGGATAAGATTCAACAGCAACAACACGTGGCAACTGAAAACCTTTCAACCGCTAAACTAAATGTAATCCATCTACAAAATCAGCTCGAAGAAACCAGTAAAAGAAGAGAAGAAGCTGAAAAACAATTTACACATGCGTTACAGGAGGCTACCTTTGAATCTTTTGAAGAATATACTGCTGCAAAAATTCCTAAAGAGGAACTTTCGAAATTAAAGATAGAAATAAGAGAATTCCATCAATCTTTAAGTACTTTACAAACACAAGTAAAAGAATTAGAAGAAGAATTAAGAGAGAAACAAAAAGTAGATCTAACCGAAATGGAAGAGATGCTTACAAAGCTTAAAAAGGACTACGAAACTGCATTTGAAGCGTATAATCAATCAAAGGATTACAAACAAGAAGCGGAAAGATTGTATGAACAAATTAATACGACAAATAAACAAGTAACAAATTATGAAGAGGAATTATCGATTATAACCGATTTGTATGATGTGATCCGTGGACAAAATAGTAGTAAAATATCGTTTGAACGATATTTACAAATAGAATATTTAGAACAAATCATCCAAGCTGCCAACGAACGATTAAAAGAACTGTCTAATGGTCAATTTTATTTAATAAGAAGTGATCGCCAAGAGAGTCGTGGGCGACAAAGTGGTCTTGGTCTTGATGTCTATGATGCTTATACAGGTGTCACAAGAGACGTTAAAACATTGTCAGGAGGAGAAAAATTTAATGCTTCCCTCTGTTTAGCACTCGGAATGGCGGATGTCATTCAAAGCTTCCAAGGAGGAGTCACAATTGACACGATGTTTATTGATGAAGGATTTGGTTCACTTGATGAAGAGTCACTTCATAAATCAATAGATACTTTAATAGAATTGCAGCAATCAGGGCGTATGATCGGGGTTATCTCTCATGTCCAAGAGTTAAAAGCAGCGATTCCAGCAATTCTAGAGGTGAAAAAATCAAAAGAGGGTTATAGTAAAACCCAATTTATTATTAAGTAAGACGGTACCACTAAGGTATCGTCTTCTTTGTGTGCGCCCGGCATGGGCTATAACTTGGTGGTGAAAGTCCACTACAGGCTTGGCAGTAGGAACTGTTAGCCAATGGCAAGGGTGTCCCCCGTGAGGTGGAATCTGAAGGAAGCCGGAGGCAAA
>JBEQAC010000276.1:0-4518 GCA_041640535.1 Bacillaceae bacterium | reverse complement strand
GAAAATATGGTGGAACTGGGTTAGGTCTTTCTATTTCAAAGGAATTGGCAGAGCTACTTGGAGGCTATCTGGTCTTACAAAGTGAAGAAGGAATAGGTAGTACTTTTACCTTGTATCTTCCTTTACTTCCGATTGAAAACAATCAATCAAGCGTGACTGAAGCAGCAGTAACCATCGATGAAAACCCTAGCTTTATCTTAACTGAAAGTCCAAATGAAATCTGTACAAATGAAGAAAACAATGAACCACAGCGTGGGGAAGATTTATTAAGTGGGAAAAAAGTGTTAGTTGTTGACGATGATATGCGGAATATCTTTGCTTTAACAAGTGCATTGGAATCGGTTGGCATGGAGGTTGTTTTTTCAGAGAATGGAAAAGAGGCCATTTCATGTTTATCCGATTCACAGGAAATCGATCTGATTTTAATGGATATTATGATGCCTGAGATGGACGGATACGAAGCGATGAAGACCATCCGTAGAATGGAAGAATTTGACTCGATCCCAATTATTGCGCTGACAGCAAAGGCAATGAAGCATGATCGTCAAAAATGTATTGATGCAGGTGCATCCGATTATATTAGTAAGCCAGTGAACCTTGAACAGCTTATGTCTCTATTAAAGGTTTGGCTGCATAAATAGGTGATTGTCATGGAAGAAAAACATGAATTATTTGAGCTCGAACATGGGGAACATAGTGGCCTTGAAAAAACTGAAATCGAACTATTACTTGATGGAATCTACCGAGTATATGGTTTTGATTTTCGCAACTATAGCTATTCATCGATTCGAAGAAGAATCTTACATCGACTTCAGGTAGAAAACTTATCTACCATTACTTCATTACTGGATCGTGTTTTTCACGATCCGGATATGTTAGAGAAATTGCTAAATGATTTTTCTATCAACGTAACAGAGATGTTTCGAGATCCTGCGTTTTTTAAAAAATTTCGTGAGAAGGTTGTGCCACACTTAAGAAATTTGCCTTCCATTCGAATATGGCATGCAGGCTGCTCGACTGGTGAAGAACCTTATTCTATGGCCATTCTCTTACAGGAAGAGGGTCTGCTTGGAAAATCAAGAATATATGCAACAGATATGAATGAGAAGGTTTTGCAAAAAGCAAAAAGTGGGCGAATTCCTTTGAACCGAATGAAGGCTTACACAAGTAATTATGTCAATTCAGGAGGGAAAAGGGAGTTTTCGGAGTACTATACAGCAGATTTAGACGATGTGTACTTACATCCATTTTTAACAGAAGCCATCACGTTCGCCCAGCACAATTTAGTAACGGATAGCTCGTTCAATGAATTTCATGTTGTCATCTGTCGTAATGTCATGATTTATTTTGATCGGAGACTACAGGATCGAGTACATCAACTCATTTACGATAGTTTATCACCCTCTGGTTTTTTAGGATTAGGAAATAGAGAATCACTTTCTTATACAAGGTTTGATCAATTATATACAATCGTAGATAAGTCCGAAAAATTATACAAAAAGATGAAGACACACTAAGGCGAGGTAAATATGGAAAATCAAACTGTAAACATCTTAATGGTGGATGATCGAAATGAAAATCTATTAGCGCTAGAAGCTGTGCTAGCGTCTTCTAACTATCGGTTGATTAAAGCAAACTCAGGTGAAGAAGCATTAAAATGGGTACTCAAGATGGACTTTGCCGTGATCCTACTTGACGTGCAAATGCCAGGAATGAATGGGTTTGAAACCGCAAAATTAATTCGTGCAAGAGAAAAGTCCAAGTCGATTCCAATTATCTTCATAACTGCATTAAGTCAAACACAGGAGCATATGATGCATGGCTATTCTGTTGGTGCGATTGATTATGTATTCAAGCCTTTCCCACCCCTTGTTTTAAAAAGTAAGGTAGAAGGCTTTGTGAAAATCTATTTAAGTCAATTGAAAATTCAAAAACAAAATCAATTAATATTGGAGCACACTCGAGAATTAGAAAAGGCACATGCTCGCTTGAAGCAAAGTGAGGCCTTGGCTAGAACCATTACAGAAGTATCTCTAGATACATTAATTACGGTTAATCGACTTGGAGAAATCACGAGTATAAATCCTGCGGGAACGAAAATGTTTGGTTATCAAGAAGAAGAGTTGATTTATCAGCCGTTATCTATCATTCTACCAATTTTTAAAGAAGAATCACTCGAAGGTGTTGAAAAAGCAAAAATTCTGGAGTCAGTTGGAGAAAGAAAGAATCAAAGTAAGTTTCCAGTCGATTTTCAAATTTGTCCTGCCATGATTGCCGAGGACCCTATCTTTGTTTGTTCCATTCGTGATATTACAGAGCAAAAGCTTCAATTTGATCGATTAGAGAATTTAGTGGCCAAGCGAACAGAAGAGTTGCTTGAAAGTCATCGAAGTTTAGAGAACGAGATTGAAGAAAAACAACAAATGGTTCAAATCATTAAGGAAAGAGAACAAAAATATAAATCATTATTTGAAAATCATCCGGACTCTGTTTATTCCGTTGATCTTGAAGGTAGATTTACCTCTTTGAATGAAGCGGCACTCCGTCTTACTGGTAGAAGTAGAGAGGAACTAATTGGGAGTAATTTCCTAGACTTGATCGATGAGAGAGAATTAGAGGCGTGCATAGCCTCCATTCAATCAGCACTTAAAGGGAATCCATATAATAAAGAGACAAAAATCATTCATAAAGATGGAGGCATTATTGATATAAATTCCACCGTTATTCCGATCATCATTGACAATCAAATAATTGGATTATATGGAATTGCAAAGGATATCTCACTGGAAAAGAATCTTTGGAGAAAGCTTTATGAAAGTGAGGAGAAATACCGGCAGTTAGTGGAAGGATCACCAGATGCAATCATCATTCAACAGATAGGAAATGAAGAATGGGAATATATTAATAAAACGGGTCTAAAGCTCCTTGGAATAGAAGAAGATCATCAGTTGTCTAGTAATAAAATAAATCACTGGATTCATCAAGATGATTTACATATATATCGAAAGGCGATTGAAGTCGGTGCTGATGGTAGACATATATCTACCTATGAAGCTCGCCTGATGAGAATAGATGGAGAAATGATTAATGTTCAAATGCATTGCATTCCAACTGTATATTTTGGGCTGCCATCACTCTATCTTGTCATTCGGGATATTACTGAGCTTGAACAAAGTAGGGAATTTATTAAGCAATCAGATAAACTAACAGTTGTAGGGGAATTAGCAGCAGGGATTGCCCATGAAATTCGGAATCCGTTAACAAGCTTACGTGGCTTTACACAGCTACTTCAACTAACAGCAAACTCGGAGCATGAGTATGTCCCAATCATGATTGAAGAAATTGACCGTATCAATACAATCGTAAGCGAACTATTGCTTCTTTCAAAACCTAACACAGTTGATTTCGCAGAGGTGAACATTTGGCGCTTACTTGAAACGATTGTTACGTTAATGAAAGCAGAAGCGAATTTACACGGTGTTGAAATCAATATTGAATCAGATGTCCAACACACCCATTACACATATGGAATCGAAAATAAAATAAAACAAGTGTTTGTGAATATTTTAAAGAATGCGATTGAAGCCATGCCTGATGGTGGAGAAGCGACGATTTATATGAAATCCGAAGGTGAACTAATTTCTATTACATTCACAGATCAAGGAAAAGGAATCCCAGCTGATATCTTAGAAAAAATTGGTCAGCCCTTCTTTACCACAAAGGAAAAAGGGACAGGTCTTGGGATGATGGTCTGTCAGAGTATCATTGAAAGTCATAATGGTACCATGAGAATTGAGAGTGAAGTTGGGAAAGGAACATCAGTAGAAATTAGCTTGCCTTTATGTAAAAGTGAAGAGATTGTTTCGAACCTTATATGAACATGGAGATTGAGAGAAGCTGTTTGATTGACGCTTTTCTCTTTTTTTATTTCTGTATTGACTAACAGGTCAACTGTTACTAAAATAGAATTGACCAATTAGTCAACTTTCTGGATCCACCCATAAAGGAGAGGGTAGGTATGAGTGTTGTTGAGATTAAAAATCTGACAAAGTATTATAAGAAATCAAGAGGAATTGAGGATGTAAGCTTTTCGATTGATGAAGGTGAAATATTTGGATTTATTGGACCGAATGGTGCTGGAAAAAGTACGACGATTCGGACGCTATTAAATTTTATTTATCCAACCTCAGGCAGTGCCACAATCTTTGGAAAGGACATTGTTAAGCAAACAAAAGAGATACGGAAAAATGTGGGATATTTACCATCTGAGATACATTATTATGATGACATGAAGGCGGTTGATTTGCTAACGTATTCAGCTAACTTTCATGGGTCAATCGACACAGCGAGATTGAAAGAATTATCAAAAAAGCTCGATTTAGATGTACAGCGAAAAATTGAAGATCTATCGTTTGGAAATCGGAAAAAGGTTGGCATTATTCAAGCATTACTTCATAAACCAAAGCTCCTTATCTTGGATGAGCCAACAAGCGGATTGGATCCCTTGATGCAACAGAC
>JBEQAC010000275.1:0-4530 GCA_041640535.1 Bacillaceae bacterium | reverse complement strand
TTAACTGAACCATATATGTTTACAGTTGGGGCAACAAGTGTCATGATGTCCATTGCGAGAAATAGTCAAAATCCTGAAAAAGCAATGGAATTCATGAATCTACTTTATACAGATGCAGATGTTATGAATTTAATTGCCAATGGGATTGAAGGAAAACACTATGTAGTGAATGATGAAGGCACGATTTCACTGCCTGAGGGTGTAACAGAAAGTAATTATGTATTTGGTCAATGGCAAATTGGAAACAACTTCCTAACTCATCCGTGGGAAGGAAATGATCCAAACTATTGGGAGCAAATGATGGAACATAATAATAATGCGATTGTTTCACCAGCATTTGGTTTTACATTTAATCCAGATCCAGTGAAAACAGAAATTGCTGCAGCAACAAACGTATTAAACCAATTTAGAGTAGGTCTTGAGTCTGGTACATTAGATCCGGCTAAAAGCTTCCCAGAATTTAATGAAAAGCTTAAATCAGCTGGGTTAGACAAAATTTTGGCAGAGAAACAAAGACAATATGATGAGTGGGTTGCAAATAATTAATAGTAAGGTAAATACGAGAGAGCTAGGATTATCTAGTTCTCTTTTTCTCTCATAAGCACTATGAAGAAAATTCAAAAAGTCGGATAAACAAAAATAGAAAGTCGGGTTTTTGAAAGCGGTATCTTTTTGTTTCGTCTAAAATGAAGATAAGGAATTATTAATAACAATTTATATGTGAGCGGAACCATTTCCGGAATATTTTAAGGGGGTTGGAAGATGGAACAACAAGTAACGGTTAAACCATTAGAAGGTACACAGATCGTACCTCAGTCAAAACTGCAAAGAAAGATGGTAAAGTTCAAACGCTTTTTGCCAATCTTTATCATGATGACACCAGGTCTGATCTACTTACTCATTAATAACTATTTACCAATGGCTGGACTCATTATTGCTTTTAAGGACATTAACTATGCTAAAGGGATTCTTGGAAGTGACTGGATTGGTTTCAAGAATTTCGAGTATTTATTTGCTACAAGAGATGCTTATATCATTACACGTAATACAATCCTTTATAATGGTTTATTCATCATAATTAATACAGTGTTAGCTGTAGCTGTAGCCATTATGCTGAACGAAATTAAGAGCAAATTTTTAAAGAGTTTCTATCAAAGTGTCATTCTATTACCATTCTTAATTTCAATGGTTATTGTAAGTTATCTTGTATTTGCTTTTCTTAGCACAGATGTTGGTTTCTTTAATAAAACGCTTCTACCGATGCTTGGTATTGGAGAGATCTCTTGGTACACAGAAGCGGGTGTTTGGCCATATATCTTAACATTTGTAAGCACATGGAAAGGTGTCGGGTTCTTATGTGTAATCTATTTAGCTTCGATTATCGGAATTGATCAAGAGTATTATGAAGCAGCTACTTTAGATGGCGCAAATAAATGGCAACAAATTAAGTTCATTACGGTTCCTTTAATTATGCCAGTCATTATTATGATGACATTACTAGCAATTGGACGTATTTTCTACTCAGATTTCGGTCTTTTCTTCCAAGTGCCAATGAACTCTGGAGCAATTTATGATACAACGAATGTTATTGATACGTATGTATACCGCGGATTAATGCAGCTTGGTGATATCGGGATGTCAGCAGCAGCAGGATTATACCAGTCAATCGTAGGGTTTGCACTAGTCTTATTCTCCAACTGGTTAGTTCGTAGAAAGAGCAAAGAAAATGCATTATTCTAAAATAAGGGGTGGAAAATAATATGCATACTGATCGAATTACACAGACAGTTTCACATACAGTGTTAGGCCTGCTAGCGTTAGGGAGTATTATTCCTTTTATTATCTTGTTGTCTTCATCCTTTACATCCGAAGCTGCAATCTTAAAGGATGGATATACATTTATTCCGACAGAATTTAGCGTTGCTGCTTATGAATATTTAATGAAAAACTCAAATGAAATTATGAGAGCTTATGGAATTACCATTTTTGTTACCGTGTTTGGAACTGCAGCAAGTTTAGCGATGACATCGATGCTTGCCTACGGACTTTCTCGCCGAGATATTCCATACCGTAACTTCTTAGCGTTTATCGTATTCTTTACCCTTCTTTTTAACGGTGGACTAGTACCGACATACCTTGTTTACACACAAATGTTTGATGTGAAAAACACGATTTGGGCATTACTTGTACCTGGGCTTTTAATGAATGGATTTAACGTACTTCTCATGCGTGTATTCTTCATTACGTCTATTCCAGAAGCGATTATTGAATCAGCAAGAATCGATGGGGCAGGAGAATTTAGAACGTTTTTCTCTATCGTTTTACCATTATCACTACCGATCTTAGCAACGATTGGCTTACTTCAAACAATCATTTACTGGAATGACTGGTTTAACGGATTAATTTATGTAACAGACCCGAAATTATTTAGTATCCAAAACATCCTGAACAGGATGTTAACCGATATTCAATTTTTAGCAAGTAGTAACTTAGGAACGAATGCGAGCCAGGCGGCTGCTGAAATTCCAAGTACCGGTGTTCGTATGGCAATCGCGGTTGTTGGTGTATTACCAATTCTAATTGCTTACCCGTTCTTCCAAAAATATTTAGTTAAAGGTATTGCACTTGGTGCAGTAAAAGGTTAATAACACACATCAAAGGTCCTCTTGCTATCATCATGCAAAGGACCTTTATGTCAATACAAATAAGAAAAGGAGCATGATTCATGACGATAAAATTCGTGAAAAATGAAAATGGCCCAACGTTGGGATACTCAGAGAACTCTGGAGTTGACATCCTTGAAGTCGACGGAAACTATTTTAAAGATTTAAGTAAAGATGGAAAGCTCGATAAGTATGAAGATTGGCGTTTGTCTCCAGCAGAACGTGCAAAAGATCTTGCTTCAAAAATGTCTGTTGAACAAATTGCCGGCTTAATGCTATATAGCAGACATCAATCGATTCCAGCATTCAGTAAAGGTTGGTTCGCGGGTACATATAAAGGAAAGCCATTTGAAGAAAGTGGAGCGAAGCCATGGGAATTAACCGATGAACAAATTCAATTTCTGAAAAATGATCACTTAAGGCATGTACTTATTACAACAGTCGAAAGTCCAGAGACTGCTGCTAGATGGAATAATCAAATTCAGGAATTAGCAGAAACAATCGATTTTGGAATTCCAACAAACAATAGCTCAGATCCGAGGCATGCTTCAGATGCTAGTACAGAATTTAATGCAGGGGCTGGCGGGAAAATCTCGATGTGGCCTGAAACATTAGGACTTGCAGCTACATTTGATGAAAAGGTTGTTGAAAAATTTGGGGAAATCGCATCCAAAGAATATCGCGCGTTAGGAATTACAACGGCTCTTTCACCTCAAATCGATATTGCGACAGACCCTCGTTGGTCACGTTTTTTTGGAACTTTTAGTGAGGACCCAGAATTATCAACGGACTTAGCGAGAGCATATGTTGATGGTTTCCAAACATCTGAAGGCTCAGCAGAAATAGCAGAAGGCTGGGGCTACGATAGTGTAAATGCGATGGTTAAGCATTGGCCTGGTGGTGGCTCAGGTGAAGGTGGAAGAGATGCTCATTATGGATATGGAAAATACGCGGTATATCCAGGAGGGAATTTTGATGAGCATTTGAAGCCTTTTACCGAAGGAGCATTTAACCTTAAAGGAAAAACAGTCAAGGCTTCAGCTGTTATGCCTTATTATACGATTTCACTAGATCAAGATCCTGTGAACGGTGAAAATGTAGGGAATTCCTATAATTCATATTTAATTAAGGATTTATTACGAGGAAAATATGGGTATGACGAAGTTGTTTGTACAGACTGGAATATCACACATGATGAGCCTGAAGATATTGATACATTTGTTGGTGGAAAGCCATGGGGAGTGGAAAATCTAACTGTAGCTGAGCGCCATTACAAACTGATTATGGCAGGGGTCGACCAGTTTGGTGGAAACAACGAAATGGGGCCAATATTAGAGGCGTACCAAATCGGGATAGAAGAACATGGTGAAGAGTTTATGCGCAATCGCTTTGAACAATCTGCTGTTCGACTACTAAAAAATATATTCCGTCTTGGTCTCTTTGAAAACCCTTATGTGGTACCTGAAACTAGTGCTGAGATTGTAGGGAATCCTGAATTCATGAAGGAAGGCTACGAAGCACAATTAAAATCAGTTGTTGTTGTGAAAAACCAAAACCAAGTTCTTCCTATTCAGAAACAAAGCACAGTCTATATTCCAAAGAGATATACGCCATCTGGGAAGGACTGGTTTGGTCGTCCAACACCTGAAGTACATGAATATCCAGTGAACCTGGAGGTTGTGAAGAAGTACTTTAATATTACAGAAAACCCAGATGAAGCTGATTTTGGATTAGTCTTCATGCAGACTCCGAAAACAGGAACGGGCTTTAGCCATGATGATGTAAAAGCGGGTGGAAACGGGTATATCCCAATAAGTTTACAATATCAATCATATACAGCTGAATACGCGCGTGAACAAAGTCTTGC
>JBEQAC010000274.1:0-4533 GCA_041640535.1 Bacillaceae bacterium | reverse complement strand
TGACTTGGTCTTTCTCTTCTGATGAAAGTCTTCCATGCATTAAACCAACCTTCCATTTCGATTCATAATGAAAGGAAAGCATACTATGAACATCTATCGCGTTTTGAACATCTAGTTTATCTGATTCCTCAATTAATGGACATATTACATAAGCTTGCCGGCCTTTTGAAAGCTCCTTCTCAATAAAGTTGAGGATCCGATCAAGCATTTCATGCTTTGCCCAATATGTTTCGATTGGTTTACGTCCAGCAGGTAATTGGTCAATAACAGACACATCCATTTCACCAAAAACAGTAATGGCAAGCGTACGAGGAATAGGGGTTGCAGTCATAAATAATACATCAGGATTTTGACCCTTTTCTCTTAAGACCTTTCTTTGCTCTACCCCGAATCGATGCTGTTCATCTGTAATGACAATACCTAGTTTTTGAAAGGTTACCTCATCTTGAATTAACGCATGTGTTCCTACTAGTATATGAACTTCTCCCATTTCTAACCGAGAAAGGATTTCCTTTCTTTTTTTTCCCTTTACCGAGCTAGTTAATAATTCTATTTTCACATTTGTTTTAGTAAATAAATCTCTCAATGATTGAACATGTTGTTCAGCTAGTATTTCAGTTGGCACCATTAGTGCACCTTGTGCTCCCCCTAGAACGGAAGCATATAAAGCAATTGCAGCTATCACTGTTTTTCCCGAACCCACGTCACCTTGTAATAATCGATTCATTCGAAAAGGAGACTTTAAATCGTTTATGATTTCAGTTGTAACACGATTTTGCGCTGTGGTTAATGAGAATGGCAACTGGCTGATAAATTCATGAAGCTTCTCTTCAGGAAACGAATGCTTAATTCCAACTGTTCCTTCACGTTCGAATTTTCGTAAAGCTTGCATTTTTAATTGAAACAATAAAAATTCTTCATAGACAAACCTTCTACGTGCTTGTTTTAATTCTTGATGATTCATTGGATAATGCATGATTCGTAGCGCTTCTTTTTTTGGAAGTAGTTTATATTTTTGTAGGATGGTTTTAGGAAGATTTTCTTCTATACTCTCACCGTATTGTTTTAAGGCCAAGTTAATAAATCTTCTCATGCCTTTTACTGTAATGTTTCCTTTTATTGAGTAAACAGGTTCAATTGTTTGGCTCCGTATGTTTGGACCAAACGATAATTCATTCACTGTAATTGTTTGACGGTGTTGATCCCACTTACCCGTAATTGTAATAGATTGATGAAGAGTAATTTTATTTTTATAAAAATGCTGATTAAAGCAAATGCAATTAATCAAATATCTTCCCACTAGCACTCTAAATGTGAGTCTCGATTTCTTCCTACCATAGTAGGTTACCAGTGGTTCACTATGAATCTTGCCTTCTACCGTCACTCTTTCTTCATGTTTCACATCTGCTAAGTCTCGTAATTGGTAATCTTCATAACGATATGGGAGATATTCAAGTAAATCGCTGATTGTATAGATATTTAGTTCATTTAATTCAAGTCTAGTTTCTTCTCCGATTCCTTTTATATCTGTTACTGGTAATTTAAGAACATTTTCCACTTTTATTTTTGCGACATACCAAATATCTTCGATTCTAACTCTCGACCTGTTGGAGTTGCCGCTAAACCTCCTTGTGCAGTTTCTTTTAAAGCTGTTGGCATGGTTTGACCAATTTTATACATTGCATCAATAACCTCATCACAAGGAATACGACTTGTTATTCCTGCAAGTGCCATGTCTGCTGCAACCATTGCATTTGCTGCGCCCATTGCATTTCTTTTTACACAAGGAACTTCAACTAATCCGGCAACAGGATCACATACAAGCCCTAGCATATTTTTTAATGAGATAGCCATTGCTTCCGCTGATTGCCTAGGTGCCCCTCCTGCCATCTCAACAATAGCTGCAGCAGCCATTCCGGCAGCAGATCCAACTTCTGCCTGACATCCACCTGCAGCACCTGAAATACTAGCATTATTCGCAACGACAAAACCAAACGCACCGGCCGTAAATAAAAATTCAACCATTTGCTGTCTTGTTGGATTAAGTTTTTCTTTTAATGCAAATAACGTACCAGGTACCACTCCTGCTGAACCCGCTGTTGGTGTTGCACATATCGTTCCCATTGCTGCGTTTACTTCGTTTGTTGCAACAGCTTTACTTACAGCATCAAGTAAAGTAATCCCAGATAAAAAGTTACCTTTTTTAATATACTCTTGAATCAACACGGCGTCTCCACCCGTTAACCCTGAATTTGATTTTACACCAGCTAACCCCTTTGCAACAGCATTTTCCATAACGCATAGATTAAATTCCATTTGTTTTATAATCATTTCTCTACTCTTACCTGTTATTTCCACTTCTTGATTGATCATCACTTCTGATATTTTCATCTGATTAGTTTCAGCCATTTCAACTAATTCTTTTACATTACGGAACATTCTAGCCACCCCTCATTACTGCGTCATTCACGTTGCTTTTAATCCACTATTCTCGTAACCTTTAAAATATTAGGGAGAATTGACAATTCATCAATAATTTTTCCATCAATATTTTGATCAACCTCAATTGTCATAAGTGCTTGTTTCCCCTTTTCCTTTCTTGCGACTTCCATGTGTCCAATATTAATTGCATATTTTGCAAGGACATTCGCAACCGCAGCAATGGCACCAAATTTATCATTATGAACAACTAATAGTGCTGGATGGTTTCCAGATAATCGAAGTAAAAATCCATTTAGTTCTACAATTTCGATTTTCCCTCCACCGATGGAAATACCCACCAGTTCTAGGTCACCATTATCGTCACCAATTTGAACTCTAGCTGTATTAGGATGATCTGTTAGTGCCTCTTCTTCACGTATCTCAATCTTTATTCCAGAGTCAACGGCTATTTCTAAAGATGTTTTGATCCGCTCGTCAAACGTATCAAAGTCTAATAACCCTCCAACTATTGCAATATCCGTACCATGACCTTTATATGTGCTTGCAAATGAACCGTAAAATGATATTTTTGCCCATTTTGGCTCACGACCAAACAGGCTTCTAGCAACTCGGCCAATTCTTGCTGCTCCTGCAGTATGTGAGCTAGATGGACCGATCATGACGGGGCCAATAATATCAAATACACTTCTATACTTCATTGCATCACTCCTTTAAAAAGCTTTCTATAAACATGGAAATAGAAGGGGAATACCCTTCTATTTTATATATATTATTCAATTGAGAAAATAAAGTCATATAAAGGTTGATTACCGACATGTGTTTCAATCTCAATGTCTTCAAATTTATCTTCAATATATGCAACTAATTGATTCACTTCTTCATCAGTAGATGCTTCACCAATTAAAATTGTTAGGATTTCATCATCTTCATCAATCATTTTATCCAATAATTGTTTTGCAGCTTCTAATTTATTAGGGTTTGTAGAAACGATTTTCCCTTCAGCAATCCCCATAAAGTCATCTTTCGTAATCTCAATACCATCAATACTTGTATCACGAACAGCAAAAGTGATTTGACCAGATTTAACTTGACTCAAAGCATCTGTCATAACCTTTCCGTTTTTCTCTAACTCTACAGATGGATTAAATCCAAGAAGGGCTGCCATCCCTTGGGGGACAGTTTTGGATGGAACAACGATTACATTACCATCTACTACAGAAGCCGCTTGTTCAGCCGCCATAATAATATTCTTATTATTCGGTAAGATTATGACATTCTCTGCATGAATCTCGTGAATAGCATTTACAAAGTCTTCGGTACTTGGGTTCATTGTTTGCCCACCTTCAATAACTGCGTGTGCTCCCAAGCTCTTAAACATTTCAGCGATTCCAGATCCCATTGCAACTGTTACAATTCCAAATGGTTGTTTTTCTTTTTTGACACTTACGATAGGTTCTGCGATGTATTCGTTTTCTTCATAAAGCAAGTTGCTATGTTGTTCTCGCATATTTTCAATCTTCATATTAATAAGACTACCGTAGCGTTGTCCATATGATAAAACATCTCCAGGATGCTCAGCATGAATATGTACTTTTACTAGTTCTTCGTCTGCGATTACTAATAATGAGTCACCGTATTTACTCAAATCTTGACGAAATACTTCCTCGCTAAAAGGAGAAAGTTCTTTATTATCAGGATCTAATTTCACCATAAATTCTGTACAGTAGCCAAATTCAATATCTTCTGTACTCATATGACTTTGAACACTTCGGTGATGCTCAGCATTGACCAGTTCTTTTAAGGAAGGCATTTGAGCTTGTATTCCAGGTAGCTCTTCACCTTTTAATTCAGCAAGAAACCCTTCATACACAAATAGAAGTCCTTGCCCGCCACTATCTACAACTCCTACTTCTTTAAGAACAGGTAAAAGATCAGGTGTACGGTCTAGTGACGCTTTTGCTTCATTCACAATTTCAGACATTAGCAAAATGATATCTTTCTCAGTTTCAGAGACAACCACACCACGTTTTGCTGCATCCTTTGCAACCGTTAATATTGTCCCTTCTACTGGCTTCATAACGGCCTTATAGG
>JBEQAC010000273.1:0-4540 GCA_041640535.1 Bacillaceae bacterium | reverse complement strand
ACCTTTCGTTCATGGTGGGAAGCACAATTCGGTTCAGAGGGATGGGACAAGATTGATAAGATTCCACGTGGGGATTGGATGAATTATCTTCGCTGGTATCGAAAAGTTCTTCATCTACCTGTGGTGAACGAGGTAAAACTTAAATTAGTTGAACCTGCTGAAACAGGAATTTACAGACTGCACATTGATGGAGCAGGCGCACCTTCTGATACCATATTAGCTCGTAAGGTCATCCTAGCGACGGGTATTCAAGGTGGTGGTGAATGGCATGTTCCACCAATGATTGCTGAAAAATTACCTTTTCATCTTTATGCCCATACCTCTGAGTCAATCGACTTTGAAGCTCTAAAGGGAAAAAGAATCGGTATTTTAGGTGGCGGAGCATCGGCATTTGATAATGCAAATTTCGCTCTTTCTGAAGGGGTGAAAGAGGCACATGTCTTTGTGCGCCGTAAGGAGATGCCGCGAATTAACCCTATACGACAAATGGAAGGCTCAGGTCTAATCGAACGATTCCATTCCTTGTCCGATGGCGATAAATATGCAGCTATCGCTCATTTCTTTAAACATAATCAACCACCAACAAATGATACCTTTGAACGCGCCACTTCTTGGTCTGGGTTCAACCTTCATTTAGGCTCACCATGGCTTAATGTTGAGGCCACTAATGATGGGGCTGTGGTTACGACCCCTCAGGGTACATTCACCTTTGATTTCCTAATTATTAGTACCGGCTTACTAACAGATCCCGCTTTGCGTCCAGAATTAAAGCTAGTTGAACGTTATATTGCACGTTGGGAAGACCGTTTCCTTGCACCAAATGAAATTGCTAGCCCTCTCCTTGATGCACACCCTTATCTTGGGCCTGGTTTCGAATACCTAAGCCGTGATGAAGAAGGTAAAAAGAACCTTCATGGGATTTTTGCTTTTAACTATTCTGCCTTAATCAGTTGTGGGATTTCTGCTTCAGCGCTTTCTGGAATGAAAATTGGGATTCCAAAGCTCGTATCCGCAGTGGCAGACCAGCTTTTCCTAGATGATCGTGAAGAAATCTTAAAGAATTTCTTTAATTATGATGTTGTAGAATTTGTAGGAGAATGGAAGGCGAAGAGTCAACTAAATGTTTAAGATTTTTTATCAAGGCAACAGGAAGACGATCACCTGTTGCCTTTTTATAATAATAGATTGAATGTTCCACTATGGTACATGATAAAAATGCCTAACCCGATAAAAACAAACGGAACAATGACTCTGCCATATTTTTTTATTAACACGGCCATCATTCGATGTCTAACTAACATATAACCTAGATAACACCAGACTCCAACCAAAATCATAAAGACAATAAAAATAATAATCCCTGATAAAAAATTCCCACTTGCAAAAAGAGGAATGTAAATAGCGATATTATCTCCACCATTTCCAATGGTAATGGCAGCAACTTTAAAAGTGGAAGATCCAAACAATCCTCTTCCTTCATTCGTAAGGTTTGAAGATATATTTAATTGAATTTCTTCTACTTCCTCCACTTTGTTTAACTGAAATAATCCTTTTATCCCAATATAAAGAGGGATTAATCCAAGAAATCCAATCCAAGATGCTGGAATAAAAAAGATTCCTAACGCACCAATGATACTTAGTATCGTAAGTACGATAATTCCTACATATTGTCCTATCACAATAGTCTTCACTTGCATTGTACCTTGATTTATTTGAGAAAAAAATGCCATTAACACAAAGATGTCGTCAATATTAGTTGATGAAAACGCAACAATCCCCGTAACAATTTCCTGCATATTAGAAACACTCCATACATTCTATATCCTTCTTATTAATGTCCAATATATGATTAAACATCAAAAAAGTACCCCTCAAAAAAAGGGGCATCCACTATGGTCTATTTCCTCTTACAGGAAGTTCAATTCCTAGTTCAGCTAGTTGTGCTTGAGCTTCTTCTCGGGTGATTGTACCTTCTCTTTGTTTTTGCATAATTGCTTCCGCTTTTTCTCTTGTTTCGTCATCTAAGTCAGCAAACATGCCACCACTATCTTACTTTAAGTGAAGTCACCGTTTTTGATTTTTTACCTGCATTAGCAAACTGCTTCAGCAATTTCCGATCAATGCCTTCTAAGCTACTTTTCTTTTCCTTCTTTTTTGAAGCCATATCATTTCTCTCCTCTTCCCTCTTCTTTGATTCTATTTATACTAGTTTGTACAAAAACTTATAGAATTAAACGTTCTACCTTTTTCTTCTTTCGAATAGACTAGCAATATAATAATTTGACATGGTCGTCATTGAAGGAAAGTAGGGAAATATGATGAAAAGGACCCATTCTAATCTAAGATCCTATCCCTTATATGAAGAAGAACTAAATAACCTTACATATACCCCTACAGGATTGTTCGAAAAATTCATCCATAAGGTATCAAGAAGGGTTACTCCATCCATGGACCTTACCTATAGGATTACGGTTCCAGCTTCAGATTACCTGCGCGGAGAGCTGTTCTGTGATGATGTTTCGGAAGTCATAAACAAACCTTTTACACAAAAAAATTTGCTAAGCATTCTTATCGATGATTTTCTTACTCGGGAAAAACAAAGAAGAAATTCATACGATTTATTCCGGGAACTATCATCAGGAATCCAACAACCAATCGAAATCTATCATTACAGAGGAGAACATGAAACCTTACATCGAAAGAAAGATTCTCAGAGAAATAAGGAAATCGATTGTACGATCAAAAGAAAAGAAGCGCTAAGACTTGAAGTCATCCTAAGTGATTTAGCAGACTTACATCCGGAAATCACATTTACAGTAAATGATGTGCTTCAAATTTTATATCGAAATTTTATACAGCAATACAAAAATGGAACATTAAGGAACGTAGTAGAAACCATCGTGAAAAGGTTAAATTAAACAAAAGACACTCAATCTTAAAGAAACGGGTTCTATTTTGAAGAACAAATACGAATTAACATTGCTTTTCGTATAGTAATTCGCGCTAGAATTAAAAAGCAATTTTGCAAGTAAATCAGCAAAGAAAAATGCTTGGAGACATGCCCCAAGCATTTTTTCCCAAGATAAGCACCGGTTCAGCAATTTCCAAATCTTCAAGAATAGCAGGAAATAAGCTACTAAATAAGCGGAGAAATTTCTCTTAATGAAGAAATAACACGAAAAATAGACTAAATAGACGGAATGACTCCGCCTTTTTAATTGAAAAACAAGAAAATGGGCAATTTTTCTTTGCTTAACCGGAAAACCTCCGCTTATACCCCCGAACCGAGCTCTATTCTGTAGGATAACCGGAAACCTCCGCTTATCTAAACTATCAGATGTTACTCAATTAAGGATAAGAAAGAATGTCTGCTTCATTTGCCCGCCATTCAGACATCCACACCCACCCCATTGGTAATTAAATATCATTTTAGCACACTAATTTTCATGCTGACAAAAGCTTAAGTCACCGTGTTAAAAGGGGTTTGAAATTCCGGATTATCCGTTCATTTTATTAAACCCCATATATATCAACAAAAAAGAAGCAGTCTAATTCAGTTGCGAATAGGACTGCTAATTGATGTGATAATTTAGTTTTTGTATACGAAATCCGAACCCGTTAATCTTAAAGTGAGTGTCTATTAATATTCATTTATTTTAACATTTTCCTCAAAAATTCCAGTCTCTGCTTTGCATTTTCCTTGATAATAATATCTACACCCGTGTCTATATTTTTTTCAACATTTTCTCCTTTAATTGCTTTTAATGCATTTTGAACACTTAGGTAACCCATATCGTATGGGTTCTGCGCAACTGTCCCTATTAATCTCTCACTTTCAATTAACTCAAGCATTTCAATAATCCCGTCGGCACCAATAACTGGTATATTAAGTCCATGTTCTTCAATCACCTTGAAAGCCCCTAGCGCCTTTATGTCTGTTTCTGTATATACGCCCTTAATATCGGGATGCTCCTTTAAAACCTCTTCCATTGCCGCTGCAACTGGATCAGCCTCATTTGGCAAACCGAATTTTTCCATGGCTATTTTTATTCCTGCAGCTTCTAAACTCATCTTTGCCCCTTTTACCCTATTTTCAGAAATTGAATAGTTGATATCTCCTGTAAGAAGTGCCACCTTATCACCAGGTTGGAGTTGTGAAGCTAATAAAGAGCCACCTTTTTTACCTAATTCAACATTATCCGTACCAATATATGCTGTTTTTCCACCCCAAGGATCATCTGTATCGATAAGTAGAACAGGGATATTATTTTTTTCATATTCTGTCAAAATAGGGATAATATAAGGATCATGAGGTGCAACAATTAATGCATCTGGCTTTTCTTTAAGAATACTTTTTAATATATTTTCCTGTACATTTTCTTCTAACGGATCTTTGGGAGCAATAACTTTACCATTAATATTAAAGTCCTTGAATCCTTTTTCCGCCCCAGCTTCTATGATTTCCCAATACTGAGTGTTTATCTCTTTTAAAACCACGACAACGGTTGGTTTTTCATCTGCAAATGATTTTGATACTAAA
>JBEQAC010000272.1:0-4556 GCA_041640535.1 Bacillaceae bacterium | reverse complement strand
GATTAAAAATATTAGGCTTATGATACGAAGATTAGTGGCTTCAATAACGCAGAGCTCGAATGAGTAAAAGGTTCGTACTAGGTACTAAGAAAATCGTTAATTATTGTCCGAAGGCTGGTTTGGTTCGGACTCTACTCGCAAAATATCTAAAATGATTGTCCGAAAGCTGGTTTGGTTCGGACTCTACTCTCAGAAAATCTAAAATGATTGTCCGAAAGCTGGTTTGGTTCGGACTCTACTCACTAAAAATCGCTGATGATTGTCCGAATGTAGACTTGGTTCGGACTCTACTCTCAGAAAATCACTAATGATTGTCCGAAGGCTGGCTTGGTTCGGACTCTACTCGCAAAAAATCACTAATGATTGTCCGAAGGACGACTTGGTTCGGACTCTACTCGCAGAAAATCACTAATGATTGTCCGAAGACTGGTTTGGTTCGGACTCTACTCGCAAAAAATCTAAAATGATTGTCCGAAGGCTGGTTTGGTTCGGACTCTACTCGCAGAAAATCTAAAATGATTGTCCGAAGGACGACTTGGTTCGGACTCTACTCTCAGAAAATCACTAATGATTGTCCGAAGGACGACTTGGTTCGGACTCTACTCTCAGAAAATCACTAATGATTGTCCGAAGGACGACTTGGTTCGGACTCTACTCTCAGAAAATCACTAATGATTGTCCGAAGGACGACTTGGTTCGGACTCTACTCTCAGAAAATCGTTAATGACTTGTCCGAAGGCATGGCTCTCGTTATGATAGTACAAGTCTGAAATGCTCCCGATTTTCAGGAGGCTTTTCAATAATAAAAAACTCCTTTCAAAATGAAAGAAGTTTCCAAAAAACACTATACAGGCACCGATTGATCTTTCCCAATCACACGCCCCACCGTCTGTTTCCATCCTTGATAATATCCGTCCCTTACATCATCAGAGATAATGGGTTCGTACACCATGTTTTCTGGATTTAAGAGAATAATTTCATCAATTGTTTCCCAAATTCCAACTCCTAGCCCTGCTAAATAAACGGATCCCATAGAGGACAATTCAGAAACGCCTGAAGCGATTACATTACTATTTAACATATCAGATTGGAACTGCATTAAAAATTGATTGCTCGTAGCTCCGCCGTCCACTTTCAGCTCTTTAATCGTAATGTTTGATTCACTTTCCATGAGCTCGATGGCATCTTTTACTTGGTATGCAATGCATTCAAGCGCTGCACGAACAAAATGGGCTTTTCCAGCGTTTCGACTGATCCCCATAATGGCTGCCCTTGCATACGGATCCCAATATGGTGCACCTAAACCAACAAATGCAGGAACAAGATATACACCTTGATTATCTGGAAGTGATGTAGCTAGAGGTTCGGCTTCCGAAATATCATCAATTAACTGTAGCTCATCCTTTACCCATTTCATGACATCACCGGTGCTGTGAATGATTCCCTCTAGGGCATAGCTAACTTTTCCATTGATCCCCCATGCAATGGAGGTGACTAACCCATTTTCCGCCGAAACTAACTCACCAGTATGCATTAACACAGATGTGCCCGTTCCATAGGTTGCCTTAGCCATTCCTTTTTCAAAGCATTTTTGACCAAATAACGCCCCTTGAGAATCACCGATTACCCCAGAAATTGGAAGCTGAGAAAAAGGTAAACCCGTTTCTTCTGTCACACCAAAAATATCATTCGAGCTTTTCACTTCTGGCAGCATTGATTTTGGAATATCAAAAATGCTAAGTAACTCTTTATCCCAATCAAGGGTATGAATATTAAATAATAGAGTTCGGCTTGCATTTGTATAATCAGTTGCATGAACCTTACCATTCGTTAATTTCCATATTAACCAGCTGTCAATGGTGCCAAGAAGTAGCTTCCCAGCTTCAGCTTTCTCTTTGGCTCCCTCGACATTGTCTAACATCCACTTTACTTTTGATGCTGAAAAATAAGGATCGAGAGTTAACCCTGTTTTTGCCTTAATTTTCGTTTCATACCCTTTATCCTTTAAATCCTTACAGATATCCGACGTTCTTCGGCATTGCCACACTATCGCATGGTGGATTGGTAAACCAGTTTCTTTATCCCATACAACTATTGTTTCACGCTGATTTGTAATGGCTAAAACCTTCAATTGATTCAAAGGGATAGAGGCTGACTCTACAACCTCTATCATTAATGTTTTGACATTTTTATAGATTTCCATCGGGTCATGCTCGACCCATCCCGGATTCGGATAATGCTGTTGATGAGCAACTGCTTTTTTATGAGTGATTTTACCATATGAATCTACTAATAAAGCCTTCGTACCCGATGTACTTTGATCAATGGCAAGAATATATTCTGTAGTCATGTCGTCACCTCATTATTTTGCTAACAGTTCTACAGCAATTTTTTTCACATTCTCAACACTTAGTCCATAGTACTCGAATACTTGTGCCGTGTTTCCAGTTATCGCTGGCTCATCTGGGATTCCTATGATTTTAACAGGCACTGGCTGATGTTGAACAACTACCTCTGCTACTGCTGCTCCTAGCCCCCCATGAATGCTATGCTCTTCAATCGTGATGATTTTTCCAGTTTCTTTTGCCGCTTTGATGATGGCTTCTTCATCTAATGGTTTAATCGTATGCATATTAATGACACGACACTCAATTCCTTGCTCAAATAATGCTTCAGCTGCATCTAAAGCCACACGAACGGTTTCCCCAGTAGCGATGATCGTAATGTCATCTCCATCCTTCATTGTTACAGCTTTACCGATTTGAAAATCATAATCCTCTGATAGATACGAATCTTCAACTGGATTACGGCCAATTCTTACATACACAGGACGGTCATATTCTACCAACGCTTCAATCATCTTTTTCGCTTCATGACGATCTGCAGGCATCATCACATCAATTCCAGGAATCGCTCTAGTAACTGCAAGGTCTTGTAGGGAATGATGCGACATTCCAAGAGCCCCATAGCTCACTCCACCACTAATTCCAATTAATTTCACGTTTGTTTGAGAATAAGCAACATCCACCTTAATTTGCTCGATACTTCTCATACTTAAAAAGCAAGCTGGTGATGCCACAAACGGCTTTTTCCCTGAATGAGCTAAACCGGATGCCATTCCCACAATATTTTGTTCTGCAATTCCAACCTCAACGATTTGGTCTGGCAATTCTTTTCCAAACTGAACCATTGACGCGGATCCTCTTGAATCACTTGTAAGAACTAATATATCTCGATCTTTTTTAGCTAGATCTAATAATGTTTCACTAATTGCTTGTCGATTCGCAATCTTATTTCCTTTTGCGGGCTTTAACGCAACATTTTTCATACTAAAACCTCCAATTGTTCAGAAAGTTCCTTCATTGCCAACTCAAATTCTTCTTTAGAAGGTACATGGTGATGCCATGCTGCCACATTTTCAGCAAATGAAACACCTTTCCCTTTTACTGTGTTAGCAACAACCATCGTTGGTTTTCCAGGAGTTCTTGGTGCTTGACTGAATACTTCAACTAGAGCCTCAACATCATTTCCGTCTACTTCCACAACATCCCAACCGAAACTTCTCCATTTATCACCAAGTGGCTCAAGCCCCATCACATCTTCTGTACTTCCTGTAATTTGAAGCTTATTTCTGTCAATGATAGCAACTAAATTATCAAGTTTATATTGAGAAGCAGCCATTGCTCCTTCCCATACGGATCCTTCTGCTTGCTCTCCGTCTCCCATCAATGTATACACTTTATATGACTTACCATCTAACTTTGCAGCAAGTGCCATTCCAACAGCAATTGGTAAACCATGACCTAATGCACCTGTATTCATTTCAATACCAGGGACTTTATTGTTCGGATGTCCGATTAATCTTGACTTATATTGAGAAAAAGTTTTTAATTCTTCCTTTGGAAAGAATCCCTTATCCGCTAAAATTGCCCATAAAGATTCAACCGCATGACCTTTACTTTGAACATAACGGTCACGATCCTCCCACTTAGGATTGTTTGGATCAATGTTCATCATTTTATAATAAAGAACAGTTAAAATATCTGTATTAGATAAAGAACCACCGGTATGTCCAGTCTTTGCCTCATAAATCATTTTCAATAATTCCATTCGAATTTCCGTTGCTTTTCTTTTTAAAAACATAATCTCTTCCATCTATATTCCTCCTAAACTAGGATTTATCTTAAAAGACGACTGTATGAGGAGTTTTTACCGATTACTCGAGTATGTTTCTTCACAGTCGTCCATATTTTCTAAAAGCTAATTTATTATTCTACTTACTTATTAATGTCGCTTCCACGTAACCAAGCTCTAATTTCACTTTCAGTTGGATCAACCGGATCTGGAGTTAAACCAGGGATGTATTCACATGCTTCAAAAAGGACTGGAATTACATTCGCATGAATACCAACTGAATGGTGAATATATGGACCTTTAACAAGCTTTTCTTCCCATAATGGCCAGTCGTTCACTTCTACCCATACATATGAACCTCGAGTAAATGGACCCTCAATTCCACGTGCTTTCCCTAGGAAAATTGAGTACTCACCATGATC
>JBEQAC010000271.1:0-4601 GCA_041640535.1 Bacillaceae bacterium | reverse complement strand
AAAGAGAAAATTTTAGCCCCAGATACACTTTCTAGATTTGAACAACTACCAAAAGAAAACTATGAAACGATAATGAAATATCGCAATGAATTTTTAAAACTACTTCATTATCGCCTTCATTTTCAAAAAGATGCAAAGAACTATGAAAAAGTCCACCTTCTGAATGTTGAACGTTTATCAAAACAAGAAAAACAAGAATTAAAGCAGATCATGAAAAGAGGCTATAAATTATTCTCTGAAACAAAGGCAATGATTGAAAAGGATGTTCGACATGGGAATTAATAATATGGTTCAATTTGTTAAGCAACTTTCCGGAAGGTTGAATCCAAATATGTATACATCGATTGCTAATCAAACAGATGCTGCCAGTATTGCTTTTTTAAGGAGAATGCAACGTGAGTTAAAAAGAGAGTATGTTCTTGATATCCCTATTTCTGAATTAAAGGTCATTGCATTTGATTTGGAGACAACTGGATTTCATCCTCATAAAGGGGATCGGATATTATCAATTGGTGCTGTAAAAGTAGTAGGAAGCCAAGTTCAGGAAGCAGATACCTTTTATTCCTTAGTGAAAACTCAAGGGCAAATTTCCGAGGAAATTGTAAATTTAACGGGAATTACGGAAGAGCAACTTGGAGATGCGCCACCAATTGAAAAAGTGCTGAAAGATTTTTTCCAATTTATTAACAATGATACTCTTGTTGCTCACCACTCTAATCATGAAAAGACGTTTATGGATCATGTTACATGGTCTATTCTTAGAACAAACTTTCAGCATCGCTTAATTGATACTGCATTTTTGACGAAAATCGCCCAGCCAAATGAACAGCTCGTGACCTTGGGTGAGTGTTGTGCACATTATGGGATAAAAATTGAACAACGGCACCATGCTTTACATGATGCCGTTGCAACGGCAAAGCTTTGGGCAGAGAATGTGAAATTAATACAAAAACTTGGTTTTTCAGATTTAAATGATGTATATGGACATTTGGCGAAAATGAAATGAATGGAGCAAAAAACTCGGCACTACCTTGTCGATTTTTTGCATTTTTCGAGTGTAAAATGAGAGCAATTAACAAAACTAATCTATACGAAGCAAAATGTTTAACTGTTTTATATATATAACATATAATTCAATACATAAATCAGTTAAGTAATCATCTAAAGGAGTTTTTCGTATGGAGAAAACAAAGCTTGATTCTAAGGTCATTTCAGTCCTAGAAGATAAAATTCAATTAATTAAAACAAACGAAGGTGCGATCTACTTAGTTGGTCCTATTCGACTTCCTGTAAATCTATATGGTG
Organism: Bacillaceae bacterium; assembly: GCA_041640535.1. Taxonomy (GTDB): domain Bacteria; phylum Bacillota; class Bacilli; order Bacillales; family Bacillaceae_L; genus Litchfieldia. Next base: position 3,296 of record JBEQAC010000271.1, on the reverse strand, counting down.
AAACTGTTGTTTTTAAGTGGTATTGTTGGCTTAATTGCAATGAAGTGACTGAGGATTTTGAGCGAATCATAGAAAAACTATCTTCTGTTAATTTGGCTGAATATCAACAATCCAGCGTATTGGTATATGGCGACTTTGAATACTCAGATGATGCACTTATTCGTATGCACTCGATTTGTCATACAGGGGATATTTTTGGAAGTAAACGATGTGATTGTGGTTTTCAGTTAAAGCAATCAATGAAGATGATTGTTGATCATGGTACAGGCGCCTTATTTTATTTGGCTAATCACGAAGGTCGTGGAATTGGCTTGTTCAGTAAAGCGATGGCATATGTGCTACAAGAAAATGGCTATGACACAGTAGAGGCGAATGAAAGTCTTGGTTTTGTTGATGATTCTAGAAATTACCAAGATGCCATTCTTGTGTTGAAAGCACTACGCTCTAAACCGGTTACTTTAATGACAAATAACCCGAAAAAGCTAGAGGCACTTAGAAGTTCAGGAATGCAAGTGTCAGGTAGAACGCCATTATGGGGAGATGTCTCTGAATACAACGAGAAATATTTACAAACAAAAATTAAGCGGTCGGGACATCTTGAAGGGGAAGGGACGTGTCCGAATGACTAATCATGAATTTTATATGAAGTTAGCACTCGAGAATGCTAAAGCAATGAAAGGTCAAACTGATCCAAACCCTTTGGTCGGTTCGGTTATTGTCAATCATAATCGTGTGGTCGGAATTGGAGCGCATTTAAAAGCTGGGGAGCCCCATGCAGAAATTCATGCAATACGAATGGCTGGAGAGCATGCAAGAGGAGGGACGATTTATGTCACGTTAGAGCCTTGTTCTCACCATGGAAGAACAGGACCTTGTGCAGTTGCGATTGTTGAGGCAGGAATAAAGAAGGTGGTCATTGCGACATTAGACCCGAATCCCGTTGTTTCTGGAAATGGTGTAAAGATTCTGAAAGAGGCAGGCATTGAAGTCACCATAGGTATTTGTGAAAATGAAGCAAAAAAAATAAACGAAGTCTTTAATAAATTCATTGTTGAACAGAGACCTTTTGTCACTCTTAAATCAGGGCTAACGTTAGATGGTAAAATTGCAACACATACATCTGATAGTAAGTGGATCACATCTGAAGAGGCTAGACATGATGTTCATCAACTAAGAAATGAAAATATGGCGATTCTTGTAGGGGTAAATACCGTCATTAAGGATAATCCGGAATTAACTACGAGAATTCCAAATGGTCGTAACCCTATAAGAGTAATTTTAGATTCAAGTTTGAGGATTCCGCTTGAATCAAAAGTGATAACAGATGGACAGGCAGAGACTTGGATTTTTACTTCACAATGTTTTGATGAAGAGAAAAGAGTGACTTTGGAGTCGTTAGGTGTTAGGGTATTTCTTACAAAGGGAATGCATCAGGTGGATGTTAAGGAAGTTGTGGGAATTTTAGGAAGTCAACAAGTTTCTTCCTTATTAATTGAGGGTGGAGGAACAATTAATGCATCCTTCCTTGAGAATGAATTAATTGATAAAGCTGTTTTATATATTGCTCCAAAATTATTAGGTGGAATGAATTCCCCTACTTTTCTTGAAGGAATAGGGCCGGAAAAAATGGCTGATGCTATTGATCTGCTAGATGTCGAAGTAACACCAATTGGGAGAGATTTCAAGTTCAGTGGATATCCTGTCTATAAGTAAGGTCTTGGGAAATAAAAGTTGAGCTAACAACTCGGAAAACCCCGTATTTTCATTTTGTTGGAATAATAAAAAAATTAAAAAAATAATGTAATTTCTATCGAGACTAAATTATAATCTATAGAGAAGGACAAATTATCTCTATAAGGGGGAGTTTTATTGGAACAAGTTGTGAGTTGGATTAACAACATTATTTGGAGTCCCGCACTAATTTATTTATGCTTGGGTGTAGGTTTGTATTTTTCTATTGCAACAAAGTTTCTGCAAGTTCGGCACATGAAGGACATTAGGAAATTGATGTTTCAACGAAACACATCGTCAGCTGGAATCTCCTCTTTTCAGGCATTAACCATTGCTTTATCTGGTAGGGTAGGTACGGGTAATATCGCAGGTGTTGCTACTGCCATTGCTTATGGAGGACCAGGGGCAGTTTTTTGGATGTGGTTGATTGCATTTCTTGGCGCTGGTTCTGCTTTCATTGAGGCAGCTTTAGGTCAGGTATATAAAGTAAAACAAGATGGTCAATTTCGTGGGGGTCCTGCCTATTATATAGAAAAGGGACTGAAAATGAAATGGTATGCAGTATTTTTTGCCATTGTAACGGTCATTGCAACAGGAGCTCTTTTACCTGGCGTTCAGGCTAATAGTATCGCAGCTAGTGTTGATAATGCATTTGGAATTAGTCCAACTATCACTGGTGGTTTAATTGTTTTAGTGTTAGCAATCATTATCTTTGGTGGAGTAAAGCGCATTGCTCGTGTGGCTGAATTTGTCGTACCTTTTATGGCTGTTGGTTATATTATTGTTGCACTTCTTATTGTTCTTTTAAATATTACACAGCTACCAAGTATCATCGGTCTAATCTTTTCAAGTGCGTTTGGTGGAAATGCTGCATTTGGTGGGATTTTAGGAGCAGCGATTGCTTGGGGAGTAAAACGCGGAATCTATTCAAACGAAGCTGGGCAAGGGACTGCACCACATGCGGCAGCTGCTGCAGAGGTTTCTCATCCTGCAAAACAAGGGATTGTTCAAGCTTTTTCGGTGTACATTGATACATTATTCATTTGTACAGCAACAGCCTTTATGATTCTTATTACAGGTATGTACAATGTAACACCTGAAGGACAAGAGCCTATTGTCACAACGCTAGGTGAAATGAAGCCAGGACCAGGCTATACACAATCAGCGATTGAAACTGTATTACCAGGATTTGGAGCACCATTTGTTGCGATTGCATTATTGTTCTTTGCTTTTACAACAATCATGGCCTACTATTACATGGCTGAAACAAATTTAGCGTACATTAATCAAAAAGTAAGGCGGGTTTGGTCTGAATATATCTTGAAAATCGTGCTACTCTTTATGGTATTTTACGGAAGTATTAAAACAGCTGACCTTGCATGGTCATTAGGTGATATTGGTGTAGGTAGTATGGCGTGGTTGAATATTATTGCAATTGTATTACTAAGTAAACCTGCATTAAAAATCCTTAAGGACTATGAATCTCAGAAAAAAGAAGGCAAGGATCCTGTGTTCGATCCAGTAAAGGTTGGGATAACAGATGCGGACTTCTGGGAGAAGGAATA
>JBEQAC010000270.1:0-4629 GCA_041640535.1 Bacillaceae bacterium | reverse complement strand
CCCATTGAACCAGCTACATAACGTGGCCACTCAGGTGTTGAAAATTTATCGACTGCTTCTTTTGCAATTCTTGCTGATTCAATATTTAGTTCTAATGCAAGATGTCCAAGGTCATACTCATCAAGAACAAGACTTGTTGCACCAAACGTATTGGTCTCAATAATATCTGCACCAGCTTCTAAATATGCTTCATGAATTCTTTTAATCGTGTTTGGAGCTGTTAAGGTTAAATACTCGTTACAACCTTCGTACTCTTCACCACCAAAATCTTCTGGAGTAAGGTTTGCGTCTTGTATCATTGTTCCCATGGCTCCGTCGATGACAAGGATTTTTTTTGCTAATTGTTGTTGAAGAGATAATTTCTCCATTAGTGCACCTTCCTTTCAACTGAGGCTTGTTCTTTACTTTTAATGTAATTGGTCAGTTCCACTGTCATTTCATACCGTAGGAAAGGTGTTATCAAGTAAATTCCATTAAATAGCTCATAGGCTACATCGATTAAAGATTTAGCGATGGCAATACCTTCTTGAGCTGCTTTGAATGGGTCATGATCTGCTTGTGTGATTCGGTCCATTACTTGTTGTGATAAGGTGATACCCGGTATTTCATGGTGGATGTAGTTTGCATTTCTTGCGCTTGTTAATGGCATAATTCCTATATAAATAGGAGCATCTAAATGTTTTGTATGTTCATATACATCCTCAATTTGCTTCTCATTATACAGTGGTTGGGTAATAAAATAATCTGCTCCACATGCAATTTTCTTTTCCAATCTCTTAACGGCTTTGTCAAGATGACGTACATTTGGATTAAATGCTCCTGCAATGGAAAAATTTGTTTTTTGTCCTAATGATTTTCCTGAATAAGAAATACCTTCATTGAATTGCTTAATCAAACTAATCAAATCTAACGATGATAGATCATAGACCGATGTCGCTCCAGGAAAATCTCCAATTTTTGAAGGATCGCCTGTAACTGCTAGGACCTCATTCAGACCAAGGGTATGTAAGCCCATTAAATGTGATTGGAGTCCAATTAAATTACGATCACGACAAGTTGTATGAATCAATGGTTTTATATTGTGCTCTTGTTTAAGAATTGCCCCGACTGCTACATTACTAATTCTAGGACTTGCTAACGAATTATCTGCCAAAGTAACTGAATCTACACCAGCTTGATGGAGGGCCTTTGCACCTTCGATGAACTTTGATATTCCTAGTTTTTTAGGAGGGTCTAATTCAACGATGACAGAACGACGTTTTTTTACAATCTCATGAATCGGAGGCTCGTCGGCAGGAGTAAAGCTTTCTGCACTAAATTCAATAGGTCTACGCTTAACAACTTTTTGTTCAATTGGTGAAAGTCCTTTTAGGGCGCTAGCAATAGCCTCAATATGTTTAGGGGTTGTTCCACAACAACCGCCGATTAATCTCACCCCTTGGTCACGGAAGAGGAGAGCACTCTCTTTAAAGTAATTTACATGAGTTTCGTATACAAGGCGACCTTCTACATATTCAGGTAAACTTGCATTCGGATAAACTGAAAGAAAAGCGCGTTTTGGAATAGGAACTTCCTCCAATGATCGAATCATATGGTAAGGGCCTAAACGGCAGTTAAGTCCAATTACATCGGCTCCAAGATCTTCTAATTCAAAGAAGGCATCAGCTAATTGAGTGCCGTCTTGAAGTACCCCGATTTCATGAAGAGAGACATTGGCTATAATTGGTTTATTCGTTTCTTTTCTCGCAATCTTTAGAACGGTTTTTAATTCTTCAAAATCATAATAAGTCTCCAGTAAAATCCCATCGACCCCTTGGTCTAATAAAGCAGATAGCTGTTCTTTAAAGCTATGTTTAATTTCATCCATTGTTACCGTTGCTCTTTTAAAGCTTCGGATTCCTCCAATGGTACCAACAACAAAGGCTTGATTTCCTGCTGCTTTTTTTGCAATTTTTACAGCAGCTTCGTTTATTTCTTTCACTGAGTCTTCTAGTCCGTATCGTGAAAGTTTTTGATAATTTGCACCATAAGTGTTTGTTTGAATAACTGAAGCACCTGCTTTTATGTAGGCTTCATGAATTCCCTCAATTTCTGTTGGATTGGATAGGTTTAATTCCTCAAAGCAACTGCCTACTCCATGTGAGTAAAGAAGTGTACCCATTGCTCCGTCAGCAAGTAAAATATTGTCTTTTAATTCTTCTAGTAGTCCCATAGATGTTACCCCCTTAATAGGTACTTTATTAGATTCACTAATACAGAAAAAAGCCTTCATAAGAAGAAGGCTTTTGGATTTAGGATTCGCTTCTTCTTATCTTTCGAATTGGGTTGCAATTCGGCTGGATTTAGCACCTGGGCAATGGAGGGGAGATTGGCACCTAGTGGTGGTTTGGTTGTGAATAAGCTGAAGGATTTTTGAATCCTTCAGTTTATTCACAACTTGGATCTCGTTAAGGTCTTAAAAGAATAGCCGTGGTGATTTTGGTTTTGATTTGATGAGCGGAGCTCATCAATTTCAGGCTTTGCCTGAAATTACGGTGGAATATTGGAAAACGCATAGGAAAATGAATTTTCCTCTGTCGTTTTTCAATATCCCACCTAAATCAAAACCAAAATCACCACACAGGGCTATTTAAGACTTTCCCTCGATTGACTGGTTGCTGAAACTTCATTGGGCCAGTCCCTCTGTTTCTCTTGATAAGAAAGGGTTATTTGATTTTGTTGTTTGCTGATGTTCTTCACCTTGGTAAAGGTTTATTATATAAATTTATCGAATTATCGCGAATAAATCAATAGAATAATTTTCTTTTGTGAATTTTTCGTGAATTTTGGCTTATTGGGTGGGAGTTTTGGTGATGGATTTAATGATTTATTTAGGTGATAAGACCGTCCTAAAGAACGGAGGTCTTACCACTTTGATTTTTAACGGTAGTTTAGAAATTGAACGTCGATTGGCAGGTCAGCTTCTCGGATGGCAGCGATGATTTGTTGGAGGTCATCTCTACTTTTGGCACTCACGCGAATTTGGTCATCCTGGATTTGACTCTTTACTTTGAGGCCACTGTTTTTGATGATGGTATTGATTTTCTTTGCGTTATCTTTATCGATACCTTGTACAAGGCTTGCTTTTTGACGGACGGTTCCACCTGAAGCATTTTCTATTTTGCCATACTGAATGTTTTTTGTTGCAACACCACGTTTAATTAATTTTGTTACAAGCACATCTTTTAATTGTTCAAGTTTGTAGTCATCATCAGAAACAAGAACAAGTTCTTCTTTTTCTAAGCTAATATCACTTTTGCTCCCTTTAAAATCATAGCGTGTCTTAATTTCCTTTAAGGCAATATTGATTGCATTTGAGACTTCTGGTAAATCGACTTTGGATACAATATCAAATGAAGCTTCTTTTGACATAACCAAACCTCCGTATAGTTTTTCTTAACTTTGATTATAGTAAATTAATGCAGGAAGGACAACTTTTGCCAAAAAAAGTGTTATAATAACTTTTTGTTCTGGTAACGATTTTAATAATGATCTTAAATGAAAGAAGGACTTAATATATGGAAGAATTACAGGCTGGTACGGTAGTTAGTTTAATGGTGGACCGAGATGCTCCATTTGGATATTTTTTAACAAATGGTGAGGAGGATGTGCTACTCCATAACAAAGAATTAACAGATGACTTTAATGAAGATGATCGAAATACGGTATTTTTATATCAGGACCATCAAGGAAGGCTCGCTGCTACCATGAAAATACCAACTGTACAAATGGGTACATATGATTGGGTGGAAGTGGTTGAGGTAAAACCATCTCTTGGAGTTTTTGTTAACATCGGCATTAGTAAAGATATTTTAATTTCAAAGGATGATTTACCAAGTGTAAACCATATTTGGCCTGCAAAAGGAGATATGCTTTATTGTACGTTAAAAACGGATAAACATGGTCGTTTGTTTGGAAAATTGGCTACGGAGGACGTAATAAGAAGTATATCGAAACCTGCGAGTAAAAAGGATTTTAACAAAAATGTAACTGGACGAGTTTACCGCTTGTTACTAGTGGGGACATTTATTTACACGGAGGAAGGGTACATCGGCTTTATCCATGAAACCGAGAGGCGAGAGGAACCAAGATTAGGTGAGAATGTACAAGGAAGAGTTATCGATGTTAAAGATGACGGAAGTGTCAATGTTTCATTAATAGGGCGCAGCCATGAACTTTTGGACGAAGATGCACAGAAGATTTATTCATACATGGAAGGGCGCGGCGGTGCCATGCCTTACTTTGATAAAAGTGACGCAGAAGATATACTGGAAAGGTTTCAAATGAGTAAGGGAGCATTTAAACGAGCGCTTGGCAGATTAATGAAGGAAGGTAAAGTCTATCAAGAAGACGGCTGGACGTATTTTAAAAAAGAATAATAAAAGACAAAAAGAGCAAGCGTAAATTGCGCGTCTGCTCTTTTCTCTCGTCTTGTCTACTATTATAGATGATCAGTCTTTTTCGAATATTGATGCTTACCCATTTTTCGATTTTTTTCAGCCATCATATTTTTCTCATGATTCATCGCATTATGGTCTTTTGCTTTTTTATCATTATCGCTAGTTTTTGTCATCTCATACACTCCCTTCA
>JBEQAC010000269.1:0-4634 GCA_041640535.1 Bacillaceae bacterium | reverse complement strand
GGCAATGCCAGACCAAAATGGAAACTTCGAAGTAAAAGGTAGGTTGGCTTTCCACTTTTTCTTCTCATCACTGTCATACCATAAATCCAATAATGGTAATTTATTAATGTTTACCGTTCTCATTTTTTCTCCTCCTTTAATCGTTCCAAAATCGTTCTTTTTGTTTCGGTAATACAGGTATCTTTGTCTAAATTGCTTACCATACGCAAGGTTCGGTAAAAGTGTGGGTGTAACAAACCTTGAATGAATCCTTGTAGTTTTTCTATCTTTTCATGATGAATGGTTATTTCTTGAAGCATCACTTGGACAACAGCTTTAATGAATGCTTCATTTTGTAAGGAAGAATTTCTCATGACCTTTGATTGTTCTGATAGACGGAAAGAAAGCCAAACTAGCTCCATTGTGTCCTCGTGAAAGGAATAAACGTCATGAACGATGGCTGCTACTTTTTCTTCGATATTTTTGATATGGAAATATTTGTGGATCTCAGGCAAAGAGTGGACTTTTAAAAAGTGGTTTGCACAACCTTTAAAAAGGTCTTCATTCGTTGGGAAGTATTTTCGGATTGTAGGGACAGAAACACCTGAGTTGTCTGCGATTAGTTTAATATCCGTAATCCCTTGTGAGTGTAGGTGGTAAGTGGTTTTTATAATATTCTCGATGGTTAATTGTTTGCTTCTTTCACGTAGTTCAGAACGGTAAGAACGCTTCATAATCTTGTTACAACCTTCCTTAATGCGAGGTAAAACAACCTCCCTTTTATATATTTTTAAATATTCAGTTATTTTCGTCTATTTAAGTATACGTTAATTAAATATAGATAGTCAATATTGAATATATACATTTTATACCTAAATTTCCAAAGGTTTTGTCCTTTAATGATTTCATTTATAAATAAATTAGTGTAAGATACCAAAGTAGATTTATTTTGTACTTCTTCATAAGAAAGAAAGGGAATTATCATGTCACAACAAGAGCAATGGAAGTCAAAAATTGGGTTTATTTTCGCTGCCGCCGGTTCTGCGATCGGGTTAGGAGCGATATGGAAATTTCCCTATGTAGCTGGAACAGGAGGCGGGGGATCCTTTTTCCTGGTCTTTTTGTTATTTACGCTATTATTAGGATGGCCGCTTTTAATGGCTGAATTTACAATCGGACGGAAAAGTCAAAGTGATGCTATTAGGACATATAAAAAGCTTGCGCCAAATACGAACTGGGCGTTGGTGGGGAAGATGGGAGTTTTTACGAACTTTATGCTCCTTTCCTTTTACAGTGTAGTTGGAGGATGGATAATCCTTTATTTATTTGAAGCATTAACAGGTGGATTACATGGACTCTCGCAGGATACGTATGGTCAATTGTTTGGAAACATCATTTCTAATCCTATTTCAACCTTAACTGGACAACTTCTCTTCATTTTACTAACTGTTATTGTCGTTGCCCAAGGGGTTCAGCAAGGGATTGAAAAGGCAAGTAAAATCATGATGCCTGCACTATTTATTCTCTTCATCGTTTTAGTGATTCGTTCTCTTACATTAGATGGAGCGATGGAGGGGGTAAAATTCTTACTCGTACCTGACTTTTCAAATCTAACATCAGAGTCGATTTCATTTGCACTTGGACAGGCATTCTTTACTCTGTCATTGGGGGCATCGGTGATGGTCACATATGCATCCTATCTTCCGAAGACACAGAACCTGCCTAGATCAGCTCTATGGATCATCTTAATGAATATCATGATCGCTTTATTAGCTGGACTTGCGATTTTTCCAGGTGTTTTTTCATTCGGGCTTGAACCAAATGCTGGACCAGTCTTAATTTTTTCTGTTTTACCAGCAGTATTTGATCATCTCCCATTTGGGATTGTCTTTTTTATCGCATTCTTAGTTCTATTTTTATTTGCTGCTTTAACTTCTGCTTTTTCAATGGTTGAAATTATCGTGGCAGCTTTAACCAAAAATGATAAAACGAAACGTAAAAAATTCACTTGGATGATTGGAACAGCAATTTTTATTGTAGGAATACCTTCATGCTTGTCCTTTGGGGTCATGTCTAAAGTATTTATTTTTGATCGAGTTTTCTTTGACTTAGTTGATTTTCTCGTAAGTAACGTGTTATTGCCTTTTGGAGCTCTTCTTATTTCGATATTTGTTTCTCGGAAAGTTGCAAAATCTGAACTATTTGAAGAGTTAAAACAAGGTTCAGGCATCGCAAGGTTTTCATTTTCACTTTGGTTTTATTTATTAAAATATGTGACACCAATCGCTATCATCATTGTATTTCTAGACTCGTTGGGGTTGATGGGATGGTTTTGGTAATGATGATATTATTTTGACGAAATTTAGGTAACCCCCTGGTACTTTCATGTATTGGGGGTATATTATTATATTAATAATAGGAAAGTAAGTTGTAATCTAATAAACCTTACAATATGGGAGTATTTTCAAAAAACAATTTACAAATATCACTTCATTTGTTAAGATTCCTAATATTCATAATTAATATAGTAGTGATATAATTAATTTTTTACATAAAAGAAAGAAAGTAAAAAATAATAGTATTAAAAAGTGAAATTCACAGGGGGAAGTTATGATGAAGGAAAATCGCACCAAAATTTTAGACTGTACCATTCGAGATGGAGGCCTTGTTAATAATTGGGATTTCAGCGTAGAATTTGTTCAAGACCTGTACAATGGGCTTAGTGAAGCCGGTGTTGAATATATGGAGATAGGATACAAAAATTCTCCTAAGCTTCTCAATGCAACTGAGCCAAATCCGTGGAGATTTCTTGATGATAACTTCTTGAAGGAAATTATCCCTACTAAAAAGTTCACAAAGCTATCTGCCTTAGTCGATATTGGCCGTGTAGACTCTAATGATATTCTGCCACGCGAGGAAAGTGTGTTAGATATGATCCGTGTTGCATGTTATATTCGTGAAGTGGATAAAGGGTTAGAGCTTGTACAAATGTTCCATGATTTAGGATACGAAACGTCACTTAATATCATGGCTTTATCCAGCGTGCCAGAACATCAGCTTATTCAAGCGTTTGAAATGGTGAAGGCAAGCCCAGTTGATGTCGTTTACATTGTGGATTCTTTTGGTAGCCTAGATCCAGCTGACATTGAATATCAAGTGAAAAAATTTAAAGAAATGATACCAAACAAACAGCTTGGAATTCATACTCACAACAATATGCAGTTAGCATTCGCGAATACAATTTCCGCCATTAATAATGGGGTAACTTTCCTTGATTCATCTGTTTATGGAATGGGGCGAGCGGCTGGGAACTGTAATACAGAGCTTCTTGTTAGCTATATCCAAAAGCCAAGCTATGAAATCAAACCAGTTCTTGGGGTCATTGAAAAGCATATGTTAGAAATGCGTGAAAAGTGGGAATGGGGCTATATCATTCCATATATGATTTCTGGTGTACTTAATGAACACCCACGTGTTGCGATGGCTTATCGTGATAGTGACGACCGAGATAAATTTGTTGATTTCTATGAAAAAGTTACATCTCCCGAGGTCTCAATGGCAAGAGCATCCAAATAGGACTTATAGAGGTACTTCTATCAATGGATAGGAGTATCTTTTTTTTATAGACTTTACATAAACTTAAATATGAAAATGAGATATAATTTTTATAACAAGCATGGTTGGATGTGCGAGGTGAGAAACATGACCAAGAATAATGAAGAGTCCTTTGAAAAAGCATTACGCAATGCAAAGGCCTCAATAGAGATCTCAGGATTTAATGTTACGGATGAACAGATTGAACTTGTACGGTCAAAGCTAAAGGGTGAGATAAGTGAGGAAGAGTTTCTCAAAATTGCATTAGAAAGAGCAAAAGAAAAGTAATAGGATGATTTAATTAAGAGAGAGGGGATGGATGTTGAGGATTGTTTCAGGAGAAGAGATGTATAAGATTGATTATGCAACATAAGAATATCCAGGAAGCTATTAGCAATGCAGTGTACGTTCATGGTAAATCAGCTGATTTATTGATTGAAAGAGGAGAACACACATATTTTGATGTTTTAGCAACAGATTTTGTTGAAAATATTCCAAAAACGCTAAAATGGCTCCATGGATGATCCTTTTGAATTAGATACTATGGTATCTTTTCGTGAAAATTAAAAGGTATAATTTAAAAAAAATTATAGGAGATGAACAAATGGCAGAAATAAAGTTTGAAATTCAAGAACAGGTAGGAACGATTTCAGAGGGGGCAAAAGGGTGGAAAAAGGAACTCAATTTGATTAGTTGGAATGGGCGTGAACCAAAATATGATATTCGGGATTGGGATCAGAATCATCAAAAGATGGGGAAAGGGATCACTCTTTCTAATGAAGAACTCATACAGTTAAGAGATCTTTTAAATGGGTTGAATTTATAGATTTGTTCAAAAAAGATTCTCGGTGTTAATTATTATCTAAAGGCTTGAACCTAAGATGGTTTAAGCTTTTTTAGTGTTCATACGTTACCAAAAAAAGAAGCATGAGAACCGTCCCCATGCTTCCAAAAAACGAAACACAAGAAGAACGAAATCGCTATGCGATGGCTCTTTAAAAGCCCACTCAGACCGAAAAAAGTATAAAAAAAATGAAAAAGTATGTTCCTTTTGTGGTATT
>JBEQAC010000268.1:0-4639 GCA_041640535.1 Bacillaceae bacterium | reverse complement strand
TGCCAACCGAAGAGTATGACACATTAAGTGGATTTGTCATTGGCGAGCTTGGCTATATTCCAAATAAGGATGAGAAGCCAACTGTAGAATATAAGAACATCGTTTTCTATGTTGAAGAAATGGACGAAAAGAGGATATTGAAAGTGAAAGTAATTGTAATTGTTAAAGAACCGGTTGTTAGTCAAGAATAGAAGTGCATTAAAATACGGATTATCAGTTGTCGATAATCCGTATCTACTTATTTTGTTTCATTTACAAGGTCATAAAACTTTTTAGCAGAATTAAAACAATGATCGATTGCTTGTTTTACTTTGGTGTCATCTTTTTCTTTCATTGCTTTTACCAATTCTGTCCTCATTTTACGACTATTTTCACTAGCCCCTGGTAAAAAGAGAAGTTTTACCATAGATTCTCGGCGTAAATGAATAATGGTTTGGATAAGTTTATAATAAATCTTATTTTCACTCCATTCCCCCATAAGTAAATCAAATTTATCTAATAAATCTTGAAATTTTTCGCAGTGATCACCAGTTCCTTTTGATATTCGTTTTAGTTCTTCAAGAATTAACTCTAGTTGTTGGATTTGTTTCTCTTCCAATTTTTTATAGGTCGTTAAATACACTTCTGATTCAATTAACTTTCTAGCAGCATATATTTCTTCTAGGTTGTTTCTTTCATTGTGATACATCCAAATGATCGTTTCTGAAGGTATGGGTGCTTCTTGTTTATTTACATAACTGCCTTCACCTGGCTTAATTGTGATTAAGCCAATGATTGAAAGGGCACGAAGAGATTCTCGAATTCTCCCTCGATTGACACCAAACTTTTCAGCTAATTCTCTTTCATTAGGAAGTTTGTCTCCTTCACTGAGTTCGCCAGAGGTAATCCATTGAGCAATTTGTTCCATCACTTGCTCTGTAATTGTCACTCTTTTTATAGGTACGACATTCACCATAATGATCCCCCCTTAATTATATCTAGACTATATTATGTATCGATTCATCCTATCACTAGTTTCGAAAATAACGTTCATATTCTGGTACTACCATTATACCAATGATCAATGAAAATATCATATCACATAATGGTTTTAGTTGAAAACGGCATTTTTTAAAAGTGAATAAATATTCTAAAAATATTGACGGTTTAAAATACGGGTGGTATATTGGTGCTACCAAGACAATGGTATATTAGTAGTTCGATAATATTATTTTTCTATTTTGTAAACGTATTCATTGGGTAGCTATTCTATTTGAGTAAAGACAGACATGGATATCCGGTACTACTAAAGTAGCAAGAAGCTGATGAGGGGGGAAAATGACGGATAACATCGATGTTGATGTAAGTCCAGTACTAGATGGAAGTGAATCTCTTCAGGAAGCCGGTCATCGTATTTTAATGAAATAATTGAAGTGGCCTCTGGTAAATTAACAAAAGCAGAAATTTTGGGTCATCGTAAATTTAGTATTAATCAAGGAATTAGTCTTTAAATAGAGAGGGAAATAAAAATGGAACGATTAAAAGGAAAAGTAGCTCTTGTAACAGGTGGAAGTAGAGGGATTGGGGCCGCAATCGTATTACGTTTGGCAGAAGAAGGCGCAAATGTAGCCATTAATTATGCATCAAGTAACTCGAGGGAAAAAGCAGAAGAAGTCAAAAAACAAGTTGAAGAACTTGGTGTTCAAGCAATGATTGTACAAGCGGATGTAGGGATGAAGAATCAAGTAGATTCTATGATTGAACTTGTTGAAAGTCAATTAGGAGAAATTGATATCCTAGTTAATAATGCTGGGATTGCACCATTTGAGCCCTTTATGAAACTAACAGAAGAAACATGGGATAAAACTTATAATACGAACGTAAAGTCAATCTTTCTCACTTCACAAAAAGTAGCTTCAAAAATGATTGAAAGAAGAAATGGAAAAATCATTAATATCACCTCAACAGCAAGTCTAGTCGTCACTAGTCCAGTCATACCTCATTACATCTCATCCAAGGCAGCCGCACACCAATTGACAAAAGCGTTAGCCATAGAATTAGGAAAATATAATATTAATGTTAACTCTGTAGGGCCAAGTACAGTTGATACGGATATGTGTACAGAATATTTAGCTGACCCAGAAATTTATCGAAAAGAAGTTGAAGCGAATCCGATGAAACGATTAGGAACTGCAAGACAAATTGGAGATGCCGTTGTCTTTTTAGCATCAGATGAAGCAGTTCAAATCAATGGCCATCTTTTAATGGTAGATGGAGGTTTAACTGTCAAAGCAGCACAACCTGAGGATCATATGGAACATTAATTAATAACCTATCATTTGTTGTATTATTAAAGAGGTGAGATATCAATGAGACTTCTCGATAAAGTTTGTTTAGTAACAGGTGCCGGTTCTGGTATAGGAAAAGAAACCGCGATACTATTTGCAAAAGAAGGAGCCCGTGTTATAGTCAATGATTCAAACGTAATTTCAGGTGAAGAAACAGCTAGGGAAATCACGGAAAATGGTGGGGAAGCAAATTTTATTCAGGCTGATGTGACCAATCCTAACGAAGTTGAAAAAATGGTTGAGAAAATTATTAATGATTTCGGAAGAGTAGATGTTTTGTTTAACAATGCAGGAATTAGCGGGGTTGGACAGCTACATGAAGTGGAACTTGATGCATGGAAGAGAGTTATGAACGTCAATATCAATGGTGTGTTCATCGTTACAAAATATGTTGTACCTCACATGATCAAGCAACAATCAGGATCTATCATTAATATGTCATCATGTATTGCGGAAATAGGGTTGGCTAATCGAGCATCCTATGCTGCTACGAAAGGAGCCATATTAGCCTTAACTAAATCCATTCAAGTTGATTATGCCAAGTATAATATTCGAGTTAATGCTTTAATGCCAGGTACTATTTTTACACCATTTGTAGAAGATTATCTGTCAAAAGATCCAAACCCTGAGGCAGCAGTTCAATCCATAAAGAAAAGACAATTAGGGGGAGATCTTGGTAAACCTATTGATGTTGCCTATGCAGCTTTATATTTAGCTTCTGATGAATCGAAATTTATGATGGGATCACCATTTATGATTGACGGTGGGGTCGTTAATGGGAAACTCGGATAATGTTTATAACAGTTAGATACTAATATAGCTTTAAAGGAGTGCGTGTTCATGAAACTAGTAACTATTAAAAAAGAAGATCTTTTTTCATTAGGTGTAAAAATAGACGAGGGGATTATTGATATTAATCGTGCTTTAGAAACAAATCCTAACAATGCAGCTCCTAGATCTATCATGGATGTTATTCAAGGAGGAAAAGAAGCTTTAAAAGCACTGGAGCTTTTTGTGAATGAGGTGAAAAATAATACAAACGATTTATTACAGGAAGAAGAGATTGAATGGGGCCCTTGTGTAACGAATCCAAATAAAATTATCTGCGTCGGTCTAAACTATCGCAAACATGCAGATGAAACGAATGCTCCTTATCCAGAAGTCCCTATCTTATTTAATAAATTTAATAATACATTAACAGGCCATAACAGTGACATTGCAGTTCCAAAGGTAACAGAAAAATTAGATTATGAAGTAGAACTCGGTGTTGTAATTGGCAAAAAAGCAAAGTACATACCAACAGAAGCTGCATTAGACTATGTGTTTGGTTACTGTACAGTAAATGACCTATCAGCACGCGATTTACAACTTCGTACACCACAATGGTTGTTAGGAAAAAGCTGTGATGACTTTAGTCCAGTTGGACCCTATCTTGTTTCTGCAGATGAAATTGAGGATCCACAAAATTTACGTCTAAAAACTGTTGTGAATGGTGAGGTTCGCCAAGATTCAAACACATCTGATATGATTTTTTCAGTTTCAGAGATTGTTAGTTATATTTCCCAACATATGACTCTTGAGCCGGGGGATTTGATTTTAACGGGTACTCCAGAAGGGGTTGTATTAGGATATCCAGAAGATCAGCAAATTTATTTAAAACCAAACGATATTGTGACAGTCGAGATTGAGAATTTAGGTTCACTTACGAATCGATTTGTGAAAGAAAAGGTAATCGATGATCAAAATATTAAAGTCGAAGCAGCCAAGGGATAATAACAAATAATTTATAATACGAAAAACAATCTGAGAATCTATTACAATATAGAAACTCAGGTTGTTTTCGCTTAACTTTAAAAAAGGAATGTCTGTCATGCGAATTGATACACAGCAGCATGTTTGAAAGCTTAGTCGCCTCATATGATGGTGTTGTTGAGATTTTAGTAGAAAATCTTCCTACATCGAAGGCTGCTGAAGAAAGGGATTAGTTATTTGGTGAAAATGCTAGGGATATTAATAAACTATCGTAAGCTATTTTAATGAAATAGGGGTGACACCATGTTAAAGGGAATACCGGGCATCATTTCTCCAGATTTAATGAAAATACTAATGGAAATGGGACATGGGGATGAAATTGTACTCGCAGATGCTAATTTTCCTGCTGCAAGTCATGCGCATAGATTGATTCGGAGCGACGGACATAATATCCCTGATTTATTAAGTGCGATATTACTGTTTTTCCCATTAGACCAGTATGTTGAGCAACCAATAGCGTTAATGGATATAGTGCCAGGAGATGATGTAAATCCAATCAT
>JBEQAC010000267.1:0-4650 GCA_041640535.1 Bacillaceae bacterium | reverse complement strand
TGTTCATCTTTGATCCCTAAATATTTAAGTGTTTCAGATGGAGATGAATGATTAAAGAGCTTTTGTAATAGAGAAATGGCGACTCCCTTTTTATAAGCATGAAAGCCGTACGTCTTCCTCATAGAATGTGTACCAATTTTCCCTTCTATCCCTACGCTTTTTGCTGCCTTATTAATAATTCGATATGCCTGTTGTCTCGTAATAGGTTGTTTTGTTTTAGAGGATTTGAATAAATAATCATGAAAATCAGGGGATGTGGTTGATAGATGAATCGAAATCGCTTTTCTAACCTTATTATTAATAAAAATTGAAATTTCCTTTTTAGAATCTTCTTCTAGCTCTAAAAAATTCCTTACGGCTCCATTTTCATCAATTATGTTTTGTATTTTAAGAGATAATAACTCTCCAATCTTTAAACCTGTATTAATTCCTAAAACAAAAAGTAAGTAATCCCTCGTTGATTGTTCCTTTAACAGCCTTTTTATCGCATTAATTCTTCCGATATCACGAATAGCGTTTACATACTCCAACTTTCACCCTCCATATGATGTTACTTATTATCATTATACAAAAGGATTATGTAACCATCAATTAATCCGCTTGAAGTTTTCAGAAAAATTAAATCTTTATCATTATTTTCACAAAAATTTCATATTTCATTTTATAACTAACTTTTTATCCTATTTTTTGGTATATTTAACTATGAAAGGTTTACTTTTTCTTTGGAGGCAATCATGATGAAAGATCAAGACAGGAAGACTCAATCATATTCTAAGAATTTCACCTCTGAAGATGAGTTGAAAATTATATGGAACAATACAAATGATGCTATTTTTTTAATTGCTCCTGATGGTGCAATTTTTAAAACAAATCCTGGCTTTGAAAAAATGCTTGGGTATAATCAGAATGAACTTAAAAACTTTCCTATACCACCTATTATCCCACCTCATACTTTTGGAAATCATCAACCCTTCCTCAATAAGATGAAAAGTGGAGAAGTTCTTCTATATAATGAAGCGAAAAGAATAACGAAACAAGGTCAGATGATTGACGTGGTTGCATCTTATCGTCCGATAATTGAAGGTGAAGAATTATTATTTATCGTAGGAATGTATAAGGATGTTACAAAACAAATGGAAGCTCAACGTTTATTGTCCGAGAGTGAGGAGAAATATAGATTCATCGCGGAAAATACAACTGATTTGATATTGGTTTCGGATGAGCATGATGTAATCAATTATGCATCGCCTTCCATCGTAGCTCTACTTGACTACACACCAGAGGATTATGTCAGTAAACATATATCAGAGCTTGTATACACTGATGATATCATGTTGTTTTTTTCAATGATTCGTAATTTAGAAGAAACAGCCCAAGTTGAACTCCGTTTCAAACGAAAAAATGGTGGACTTTGTTGGATGGAAGTTAAGAGTAAAATAGTACTGGATCATCTAGGTACTAGAACGGTGACGGTTGCAAGAGATATATCTGAACGAAAAAAATATGAAGAAGAATTAAAGTATTTAGCTTATCATGATCCGTTAACAGGATTATTAAATCGAAGAATTTTTACCGAACGTTTAAACGAAGAAATGGAGAAAGCAAAAAATAATAAAAGGGAAATAGCGATTCTTTATCTAGACATTGATAATTTCAAAACGATAAACGATACAAAGGGGCATGATGTAGGAGATTTTCTTCTCATTGAGTTTGCAAAACTGATTAAAGCATGCATTCGTGATAGTGACCTCATTTGTCGCCTTGGCGGTGACGAATTTGTTATATTAGCTACACCAAATTGCAATCACGAGATTGTTACATCTATTGCGGAGCGGATTAAACATGCTCTCGAAGAACCCTTTTCCATTCATGATGAAGAAATCTTTCTCACGTCTTCAATCGGTATCTTTGTATATGAACAACAGGATATTAGCTCTAGGGATATGATTATTCATGCGGATCATGCATTATACGCAGCGAAAAGTAATGGTAAAAACCAGTACTATTATTGGACTCCCCCCATAAAAAAAAGGTCTCGCAAATGAGACCTTTTTTGTTATTCTCCTGTTTTAGCAAATCGGTGGATTCTTTCCCCTATTTCATCACGAACGCGCTGAAAGAAAGCCCACTTTTCTTCCTCATTACCTTCTGCTTTTGCTGGATCATCAAACCCCCAATGAACACGTTTAACATGTGGTGGGGTCACTGGACAATGATCAGCGGCATGGCCACAAAGAGTGACAACTAAATCAGCACGATTTAAGATTTCTTGATCAATGACATCTGAAGTTTGGTTAGTAATGTCAACCCCTGCTTCATCCATCGCTTTTACAGCATTCGGATTCAAGCCATGTGCTTCAAGTCCCGCACTTTTTACTTCCCACTCTTCACCTAAATGTTTCTTCCCCCAGCCTTCTGCCATTTGGCTTCTGCAAGAATTACCAGTACATAAGAAATAAATTGTTTTTTTTGTCATGTTGTTTGTCTCCTTTTAAATATTAATGAATAATTAACAACCATATATATAGACCAACAAGTGTAATAAACAATGTTGGAATGGTTAATACAATCCCTACTTTAAAATAGGTTCCCCAAGAAATTTTAACTCCTTTCAAGGACAAGACATGGAGCCACAATAAAGTAGCAAGTGAGCCAATCGGTGTTATTTTTGGTCCCAAATCTGAACCAATGACATTTGCATAAATAAGCGCTTCTCTTATTACACCATTAGTATTCGTGTCGGCAATGGCTAGCGCATCAATCATAACAGTTGGCATATTATTCATAATGGATGATAAAATTGCAGCAATAAAGCCCATTCCGATTGTAGCAGCAAATAATCCTTGATCTGCTGTTAATTGAATGATGTCTGTCAAAACATTTGTTAAGCCTACATTTCTTAATCCATACACTACCACGTACATTCCAATGGAGAAAAAAACGATTGCCCATGGTGCTCCTTTTACAACAGTACGTGTATTAACTGCTGGACTTTTTCTTGCCATCATTAGAAAGAAGATTGCAACAATCCCAGCAATAATAGAAACAGGTACTCCAATAAATTCACTTGAAAAATAACCAATAAGCAATATACCTAATACAATCCAGGATAGTCGAAACATTTTCTCATCTCGAATCGCTTCCACTGGTTTTTTCAATTGTGACACTTCATATTCTTTTGGGATGCTTTTTCGAAAATAAAGATATAAAACCAAAATACTTGCACCAAGGGAAAAGAAGTTCGGAATGATCATTCTTGACGCAAATTCTACAAACCCAATTCCAAAAAAGTCAGCCGATACGATATTCACTAAATTACTAACTATTAATGGTAGAGAAGTAGTATCTGCAATAAATCCACTTGCGATAATAAATGGGAAGACCATTCTTTCGTTAAAATTAAGATTTCGAACCATGGCTAATACGATTGGAGTCAATATTAATGCTGCCCCATCGTTTGCAAAAAAGGCTGCAACCAATGAACCTAATATTGACACATACACAAACATTCGAACTCCATTCCCTTTTGCAGCTCTTGCCATGTGTAATGCTGACCACTCAAAAAATCCAATTTCATCTAAAATAAGAGAAATGATGATGATGGCAATGAAGGCCAGTGTTGCATTCCACACAATCGATGTCACATCAATAACATCCCCGAAGTCTACAACTCCGACTATTAATGCAAGAGCCGCTCCCCCACAGGCAGACCACCCAATGGATAATCCCTTAGGTTGCCAAATAACTAAAATAAGAGTAACCAAAAATATAAATGATGCCAATATGACAGATGTCAAAGCAATACCCTCCCATTACTCACACGAAATGCGTAATCCTTGCTCTTCTAATTCTTTTAATCTAAAATCTTGGTTTGGTAGATGTTGAAGGATTGTTTGTACGAGAGGATAATACTCACTCTCTTTATTTAATGAATAAATGATCCATTGTCCTCTTCTTGTTTCTCTTACTACCCCAACATCCTTTAATTTACGGAGATGTTGGCTAATCGCAGGCTGACTTGCCTTGAAAATCCCAACAAATTCACAGACACAGCAATCATGTGAATTTAATATTTTCACCATTGTCAAACGTGTCTTATCTCCTAACAATTTCAAGATGATAGAAGCTTTTTCTATTTCAAGCTGTGACATTAAATATACACCTCCTAACATAGATATATCTTTATTTACTTATACTAATCATAGTGTCTTTATATAGGAGCTTTGTTATTCACTTCATCTTATTACGTTAATACATAACAATACACTTATATAATAATTTGCTTATATAAAACTTGCAAGTGTAAATTTGTAAATGTTACGTAAAGAAAACGAGGCCGTTGCACTTATGCCCGCTTTCGGACTTCATCTGGCTTTTTTCTCCTTCTCCTGTCCGAACAAAGATCACATTCGGACTCCGTCTGGCTTTTTTCTCCTTCTCCTGTCCGAACAAAGATCACATTCGGACTCCGTCTGGCTTTTTTCTCTTTCACCTGTCCGAACAAAGATCACATTCGGACTCCGTCTGGCTTTTTTCTCCTTCTCCTGTCCGAACAAAGATCACATTCGGACTCCGTCTGGCTTTTTTCTCCTTCTCCTGTCCGAACAAAGATCACATTCGGACTCCGTCTGGCTTTTTTCTCTTTCACCT
>JBEQAC010000266.1:319-4682 GCA_041640535.1 Bacillaceae bacterium | reverse complement strand
TCAGTACAGCAATTATTTCATCGTGCAGACCAAGCACTATATGTAGCGAAAGAAACAGGAAAAAACCGAGTCATTGTTCAAGACTTAATAAAAAATTAGTAAAACCGGTCACTTTTAAGGGTGTCCGTTTTTTTCATAAGGCTGTTTTCTAAAAGATTGTTGTTTTTAAAACGAATTAGATGGGGCTCACTTGATTGGAACGGAAGGTGTGTGACTCCTGCGGGATCTGCAGGAAGGATGAGACCCCGCAGGCACGAGGAGGCTCATCACCTGCCCCGCGGAAAGCACACACCTGGAGTGCAAATCAACGTACCTTAGTTAAATAGCAATAAAGTTTACGAAAACGGCCTTTCATAACGATAGATTATAGATAACTAGCAAGTACAGAAGCAAATTCCTCTAAATATTGTTGGTCTATCTGGTCAAATCTATTTTTAATAGGGCTGTCAATATCTAAGACACCATAGACTGCACCATTTTTAATGATTGGTATGACAATTTCTGATTGCGATGCCGCATCACAAGCAATATGTCCAGGAAATTGATGAACATCAGGTACACGTTCTGTTGATTTGTTTTTAGCAGCTGTCCCGCAAACCCCTCTCCCAAAAGGAATCCTTACACATGCAGGTAATCCTTGAAAAGGACCTAATACTAACTCGTTATCAACATTAATGTAAAAACCAACCCAATTAATTTCCTCTAGAAAATGGTTTAGTAAAGCGGACGCATTTGCTAAGTTTGCGATTGCATTTGTTTCATCTTCTATCAAAGCGATTAATTGTTTGATGACCAATTGATAATTTTCTATACGATTTTGTTGATATTGTTCGACATGAAACATATAAATTCCTCCTATATTAAACATTTTATACTGTTTTACCCGCTAAAAACGTTGATTTAAGAATGAATTTGTCGAAGAGATCATAAAGGAAATCAAACGATTTTCTAGAAAGGTATAGATAAGACTCACCATACATGAGAGGTGGTAAAATGAAAACGACTAAACCTAAAACGAAAGAAAAGATTATTGAAGCAGCAGCTTATTTGTTCAATACAAAAGGTTTTGATGGTACATCTGTTCGAGAAATAGCCAAGAAAGCAAATGTAAATGTAGCAAATATCTCTTATTACTTCGAAAATAAAGCAGGATTATTAGAATATCTTGTCTCTTCTTTTCTTGAAGGATATACGTCTGTGATTGAACAGGCATATATTGAATTAGATAGTCGTTCAGCACGAGAATGTCTCCTAATATTAATTAGAAACATTATGCATTACCAAAAAGAGCATAGTCAATTAGCTCGATTTGTTTTAAGGGAGATTACAATTGATTCTGTATTAATTCGAGAAGTTTTAACCACATACATGACAAAAGAAAAATATTATATTAAGTCCATTTTAGAAACGGGTATTGGACAACTAGAATTTAGGAAAATCCCAATTACATGTACAATCATGCAGCTTAAAGGGATGTTAAACATGCCTTATTTACACCCTCAGTACATGTCTGAAGTTTTACATGTTATGCCTAATGAAACATACTTTACGGAGCAATATGTTAAAGAAATCGAAAAATGGGTGAATACAACCATTTGTATGCCGATTGAACGATCGTTATTTACAACTAGAACTGCCCAGTTAGGTGTCAATTTTTAGAGCTTAGTTGGCGAAGTTAAGAAATATTTAGCATATACAAAGCCATAGCCTTGTTCTAAGTCCTTCGCACTATGGGCATCTGACCCATACACTAGGGGGATTTTTTGTTTGATTGCTTCTTTTACAATCCATTCAGGTGGATAAGGTTCCTCGCAATAGGGCTTCACTACTCCAGCACTGTTGTAATCTAACTGAAGTTTATAGTTTGCCATTTCCCTTAAGATTGAGTTAATTTCTTGAGAAAAATCTCGTGAACATGGAAAAAGTTTTTGAAATTTATGTACCAACGTAATATGGCCAATTCGCTTAGGTTTATATCTCCCCAACTCAGCTTGGATTGACTTTTTAAGTAGATCATAATAGGTTTCATATATCACTTCAATTGAACTGAAAATAGGAATCATGGTTTTAAACATGTCCGCAGAAAAATCCACGCAATAATAGTTATCCTCCTTTTTTAGAAAATGAACGGAAAGAATACTATCATCTAGATATGGGCCATATTCATTTAAAAATAGCTCCGTTTCCCTTTCGTAACCCTCAATAAAATCAACTTCTAGACCGATATTAATTTTGAGATCTTGTTGATACTTTATTTGAAGTTGTTTTAAGTCAGAAAGATAGTTTTCTAATCGACTGTAATCCATTCCACTATCTTTGTCAGGAGTGGGATCTATAAAATTCGGTGGTAGAGGAGCATGTTCAGTAAATGAAATTTCATCATAATTTAACTCGATCGCCCGTGTAATATACTCCTCAAAAGTATCACTTGAACCATGTGGACAATATGGTGTATGGATATGGCCATCAACTTTCATGTTAAACCCCTCCTGCTAGTTCGCATTTTAGCAAATTTCTGTAAAAAATTTAAAATTTTTGCTCAAAAATTGTCGTTTACATGGTATCATAAAAACATTGAAAAAACATCTAATTAATCGACAAAATGCCTTCTAACAAACAGAGGTTTTTACATAAGGACAGAACGTATAGAAGCAAGGGGGCTTACTATGGAATATATGATCGGTATTTTTATAATTATAATTAGCATTTCAATCTTTGGGTTTTATTCTCGAAAAAGAATATATCAAGAGGTTGATCAGTTAGAGCTTAGGAAAATTGAGATTATGAATCGTCCGGTAACAGAAGAAATTTCAAAAGTTAAAGATTTGAACATGACCGGTGAGACAGAGGAATTATTTGAACAATGGCGAAAAGAGTGGGATGAAATTATCACCAATCATCTCCCTAATGTAGAGGAACTACTTTTTGATGCAGAAGAACATGCTGATAAATATCGGTTTAATAAAGCTAAAAAGGTTACACAGCATATCGATATCGTGTTAAAAGAAACAGATACTAGAATTAATACCATAATTGAAGAACTAAATCAGTTAATCGGTAGTGAAGAAAAAAATCGTATAGAGGTTGAAGAACTAAAGCAAACCTATCGAGATCTTAAGAAAGTTCTACTTGCACATCGACACTCATTTGGACAAGCCGAGATTCAGCTTGAATTAAAGCTTGATACAGTAAATGAAAAATTTAAAGAGTTTGATGAAGCAACAAAACTTGGAAACTACTTACAAGCAAGAGAAATCGTTCTTCAAATGAAAGAAGAGTTAGAACTTCTCCAAAGAAAAATGAGTGAGATTCCACAATTGTTAAGTGAATGTCTAACAACCCTTCCAAACAAATTGAATGAAATTATCGATGGGCATGATCAAATGAAAACACAAGGGTACATCCTTGATCACATCCAGGTTATAAAGGAAATAGAGAACGTTCGCAAGCAATTGGCTTATTTCACTGAATTGCTTGAAAAGACAGAAGTAGATGAAGTTAGAACGGGATTGGATGAAGTAAGAGAATCAATTGAAACTTTATACGATCTACTTGAAAAAGAGGTAGAAGCCTATCAATTTGTAAAAAAAGAAATGGAACAAATTGAAACTTATTTCCATGCATTGCTGGAGGAAAGTAAAGATTCCGAGTATGAAACACAGCTAGTTCAACAAAGCTACAGATTAACGGATCGTGACCTTGAGGCACACAGACAAATTATCAAGAAATTATCACAGTTATTCAAACAATTTGTAGCAATCCAAGATCGATGTTCTGAAGATCATGTCGCATATTCTATCGTTAAAGAAGAGTTAGAGGAAGTATATGCTTCCCTTCAAGAACTAAAAGAAAAGCATATACAATACTGTGAATCGATTCAGGCATTACGTAAGGATGAGCTAACTGCAAGAGAACATGTGTCACAAATGGCAAAAAAATTAACAGAAATAAAGCGTCTATTGTCAAAAAGCAATATCCCTGGTTTACCTATAAGTTTCGTAGAAACATTAAATGAGACAAAATCAAGTGTGAATGAAGTTTTAATAAAACTAGAAGAAAAGCCACTCAATATGATAGCTGTTAATGAATCTCTCCAAACAGCTCAGGAAATGGTGGACAAGACATTTACCTTAACGGAAGAAATGATTGATCATGTTTTTCTTGCTGAAAAAGTAATCCAATATGGAAATAGGTATAGAAGTCGATTTTTGAAGGTAGCTGCTAGTCTTGAAGAAGCAGAAACTTCTTTCCGAAATTATGAGTACCAGCTTGCATTAGAACAGGCTGCTACAGCTTTAGAAGAATTAGAACCTGGTGTATTAAAGAGAATTGAAACAATGATTGCACAACAATAAAATGAAGG
>JBEQAC010000266.1:0-309 GCA_041640535.1 Bacillaceae bacterium | reverse complement strand
AAGGACCTCCAAACTTGGTTAAAGATTGGAGGTCCTATTTTTTCTCTTTCTTTTTAAGGTATGATAATATAAACTTTTGTGAAAGCAAATATAAGGAGGGTTATCATGATTTATCTTGATCATAGTGCTACTACAAAGCCTTTTCAAGACGTCATTACCTCATTCGTCAAAGTTTCCGAAAATTATTTTGCCAATCCTTCATCACTCCATCAGTTGGGTAGCCAATCAGAACAACTACTTACACAATCACGAAATCAAACTGCTGATTTACTTAATGTCAATTCACAGGAAATTATCTTTATTGGTGGA
>JBEQAC010000265.1:0-4690 GCA_041640535.1 Bacillaceae bacterium | reverse complement strand
TGCAGGATGGCCAGCTATATCATTAAGACCTGTTGCTTCACTTACTTTCGTAAATGCTAATGTTCCTTTTACGGTTTCTGGTAGGGCTATTCCTATAGGATTTAGTTCATTTCCTCTTAAGCCCCTAATTTCTGCTTTCCATTTTCCTGGAGTAGGTGAGCTTACTGAAACGGTTCGGTCATAATACAATGTAAATAATAAGTTTACCCCAGAACTATATTCTGTTCCATCTGGCGCAATGAACACTAGGTTAATTGAATTCCCAGTTTCCCCTAATAATCCTTCCCCATTGACCTTTCCAACAAGAGAGGAAACACCTTGTTCTACTGTAAATTCATATTGATTTGATAAGAGAGAAATAGGGTTATAGCTTATTTCAAATGAGCTTCTTTCCGTTGTTGATGCTACCTGACTATTAAAGCTGCGATGTGCATTTACTGTTTTTCCAAAGTCCTTGTTGTAAAATGCCTTTTCAACCGCTGCATAAGCATTTACATAACCTGCCCCTACCTCCCAGGATTCATAGCCTGGCATGTTTGTCGCTGTTTGTTGAAGAATTTGTTTTACATCTTCTGGTGAGAGTAATGGATTTGCCTCAAGCAATAATGCCACAATACCAGCTACGTGCGGTGTAGCCATGGAAGTTCCGCTCATCGTTGTATAGTATGGTAAATAGGCTGTTTCAATGGTTGTGGCATCCTGATCAGCAGACAACGATGATACCGGGGCAAGGACTCTAGTTGAAATGATATCCACTCCAGGAGCAGTAATCGTTGGCTCATCCTTCCAAGTCCATTCCTTTCCACCTAACGTAAATGTTCCACCGACCCCTTTTGTTCCTCTTGAAGAAAAGTCTGCTAGTGTTCCATCCTTCACACCCGCTGCAACTGATATAACCCAAGGTGCTTTCGCATAAGGATTATGCGTATCTTCACCTGGTCCAGAATTCCCTGCTGCAAAAAGCACGGTAATTCCACGATCATATGCCTTTTTACTTGCTACATTGATTGGATGATTCGGATCAAAACCTCCGGAAGATCCCCATGAATTTGTAATCACTCGGATATCATAGCGCTGTTGATTGGTAATTGCATAATCGAAGCCACCAATTCCATCAAGAACAAATAAAGCAGCACCTGAACCATAACCAATTAATTTTGCTCCTGGAGCAACACCTTCATATTTCCCACCTGACATAGCACCAGTGCCTCCAACTGTTCCTGCCACATGTGTTCCATGCCCAGAATTTGTATCGGTATTTGCTACATTCTCTACATAAGTAACTGGCAATAAAGATGGTGATAAACTATTTAAGTTTAAATTCGCTGCAACGTTTTGAACAAGATTTTTTCCTAACTCATGGTCCTTATGGGTTCCATCGACACCACTATCGTTAACAACGACACCGACTCCCTTACCCGATACAGGTAATCCTCCATTTTGTTTTCTTAAAGAATCATCCGTCCTTACTTTTTCCACACCTGTAAGCTGTACAGAATCTTGATTATAATATTCTAGCTTACTATTTAAATAGATAGAGCGGACTTCACTGCTTCCTTTTAGCTTTTCAATTTGGTCCTTTGTTGCAATCACACCCGCAATTGGTAAGGACTTCATCGTAATCCCAGTTTCAATCCCGATGTTTTTTAATAACTCTAGTTGATTTTCAGTTGGAGCTCCATCACCTTGAAAGGTCACGATGACCTGCAGCGAGCTTGTAGTTTCTAAAGCTTTATCTAGTAAAGGATCTACAAGAACTTTTACCGAAGCGTTCGCTTGTTGATTTGTTGAAAATAAGGTTGGAACAATTAGCAATAAGATGACTAAAATAGAAAAATAGCGTTTCATTTCATTTCTCCTTTCAATATTTTTTAAAGTCAAGATCCATTCATAGTTTTATTATCATTTTTCTGTACAAAGGTAGCTATTACTCAAAAGTTATAATTCTCTCTCTTTTCAGTAGTATTCTTATCTCAACCAAAGGTAGTAGAGAATAGAAAAAAAGACGCATCACATATTGTGACACGTCATAGTATTCGTTTATTTTTTTCCTTGATTTTTCTTTTTGAAAGCAAGCGTAACCGCGTCATATGCATTGACATAACCAGAACCTACTTCCCATGATTCATAGCCTTGCATCGGAGTTGCTGTACTTTGTAATAATTGTTTCACCTCTAGTGGAGAAAGACTAGGATTTGCTTCTAAAAGCAATGCCACAATCCCTGCAGCATGTGGAGCAGCCATGGATGTTCCGCTCATTGTTGTATAATAAGGTAAATGTGCAGGATCAATTAAGTTGATATCCTTTGTTGTCGCTAATAATGGTAGTGGTGAAATCACTCTTGTCGAGATAATATCGACTCCAGGTGCCGTAATCGTTGGTTGGTCCACCCACTTCCATTTTTCATTTCCGATTGTCACCGTTCCCCCGTGATCCTTTAAGCCACGAGAAGAAAAACTTGCTAACTCTCCGGCTTTATTTCCTGCCGCAACAGTAATAACCCATGGGGCCTTTTTATAATTCCCCGAGATTGTTGCTTCACCTGGTCCAGAATTCCCTGCAGAAAACACAGTGATAATGCCGCGATTAAATAGTTTTTTCGTAGCAATATTTATTGGGTCAAATGGATCAAAGTCAGTTCCTGCGTCGCTTGTGGATCCCCAAGAATTTGTAATAACACGGATATTATATTCATGCTGATGTGTTAATGCATAATCAAATCCACCAAGCGTATCTAGCATTGCTATTCCTGCACCGGATCCATATCCAATTAAATTCGCACCAGGTGCTACTCCTTCATATTTTCCACCTGACTGAGCACCCGTTGCACCGACAATTCCAGCCACATGTGTTCCATGTCCTGAGCTTGTATCTGTATTCGGTACATCTTCTAAATATGTAATTGGGAGTAATCCAGATAATGCATTTAGATTAATTGATCCTAACACATTTTGTACAAGATGTTCCCCAAATTTTATATCATTATGTGTTCCGTCCACACCACTGTCATTAATGACGACGCCAATTCCTTTCCCTGAAACTGGGAGACCACCATTCAGGGTTCTAAAGGTTTCATCTGTTCGAACTTTATTTACACCAGTTAAATCTGTTGCTTCTTCGTTATTAAAAAGAAGTTGATCATTTAAATAAATAGAAAATACTTCTTTTTCTTTTGCAAGCTGATTTATTTGTAATCCTGTGGCAATAATCCCAGCCATAGGTAAACTTTCATAAACTACACCTTTGACAATTCCATATTTTTTGAGAATATCGATATGCTCGTTCGTTGGTCCTGACTCTGTACGAAAGGTGACAATGGCTTCAATTGGAGTAATACTCGTTAATAATCCTGTTAATTTCTTATCAAGAATAGCTCCTTCTGATAACTGGACTTCACTTAATTGAACCTCTGAAAGTTGTATTTCTGACAGTTGAACCTCAGATAATTGAACTTCTGAGAGCTGAACCTCTGATAACTGGACCTCACTTAGTTGTACTTCACTTAACTGTACCTCTGACAACTGAACTTCACTTAACTGAACTTCGGTTAACTGTACCTCACCACTGGTTAATGCATGTGTACTTTCCGAAGGAAAAATCCCTGCGAAAATCGCAACAAATACTAACATCATAGAAAGAAGCAATCCCTTTACCTTCAACAACCTCACTCCTCTTAATCTCACCAATTTTGACTATTATTCTCATTATCTCACCTGGGAGCTACACCATCTATTATGCAGAAGATATAAACTGAAAGCGTGGTAGTACTATTCAACATACTACTTAAGTAGTATGTTATAGAGGTACGAGGAGGCTCATCACCTGCCCCGCGGAAAGCACACACCTGGAGTGCAAATCAACATACCTTAGTTAAATAGGAACAAAGTTTATGAAACAGCCTTTTACAAAAAGAAAAGCCCAAATTTTAAGGGCTTGGAGGTAGTGGGACAAGCTGATTTTGCACTGCATAAATCACCACTTGAGATCTACTTTTCACATCTAATTTTTTAAAAATTTTACTTACATGAATCTTTACCGTTTTATCACTAATAAAAAGCCGATCTGCAATTTCTTTATTACTTAAACCTTCAACTAAACAAATCAGCACTTCCTTTTCCCTTTCAGTCAAGGATGTTTCATTTGTAGGCTCTGGCTTTTGCTGGTGAAGGGAGAGTAGCTTTCTAGTCATGGATGGGTGGATGACAGATTCACCTCTGGCCACTGTTCGAATAGCTTCTATTACCTGCTCAGATGGGGCATCCTTCAAAAGGTACCCATCTGCACCTTCACGTATAGCAGCCATAAAAAATTCATCATGATTATGCATGGTTAAGATTAGTATTTTTATCGTTGGATACTTCTTCTTCAAGATTCCTGTCACTTCTACCCCACTTCGATTTGGCATATTAATATCCATTAATATGAGATCTGGCTCTAACAAAGGCACTTTATTAAGGGCATCGTCACCTGAAACAGCTTCACCAATTACTTCAATATCATGTTCAATTTCTAAAATTGTCTTTAGACCATCTCTTAAAACCGCATGGTCATCCACTAGCATGAGCTTGATCAACTGTATTTCCCCCTTCGAATCCCATTTTTGGTACAATTAATGATATTTCTGTTCCTGCCTGTTCTTTACTATCAATTTGAAGTGAAGCATTAATGGTTTCAGCTGCATCATTCATT
>JBEQAC010000264.1:0-4694 GCA_041640535.1 Bacillaceae bacterium | reverse complement strand
GGTTACTCGGATTTATAGATGACTTTATAAAAGTGGTAATGAAGAGAAATCTCGGTTTAACCTCAAAACAAAAGTTACTTGGTCAAATTGTAATAGCTGTAATCTTTTATATCATTTATAAACAGAAGGATTTATCAACCTCGGTAAGTATTCCTGGCATTGATCTAAGTGTGGATTTAGGGGTTTTTTATGTCGTTTTTCTTCTCTTTTGGTTAGTTGGGTTTTCTAACGCTGTAAATTTAACTGACGGTCTTGACGGACTTGTTTCAGGGACAGCAGCTATTGCCTTTGGTGCGTTTGCGGTACTGGCTTGGAATCAATCACAATATGAGGTAGCCATTTTTTCCGTTGCTGTTGTAGGAGCTGTTTTAGGGTTTTTAGTGTTTAATGCACATCCAGCTAAAGTATTTATGGGTGATACAGGTTCATTAGCTTTAGGAGGAGCAATTGCCACAGTAGCAATCCTAACAAAACTAGAAATACTATTAATCATCATTGGTGGTGTGTTTGTAATTGAAACGTTATCTGTGATTATACAGGTAATATCTTTTAAAACAACTGGAAAAAGAGTGTTTAAAATGAGTCCCTTACACCATCATTATGAGTTAGTTGGCTGGAGTGAGTGGAGGATTGTCGTTACATTTTGGAGTATCGGTTTATTATTAGGTATGCTTGGAATCTATATAGAGGTGTGGGTTTAATTGAAAAACATAAATATATATTTAAATAAAAACATACTAGTAGTAGGGCTCGCAAAAAGTGGGTTTGCTGCTGCAGAAATATTACATAGCTTAGGAGCTATTGTTACAGTTAATGATCAACAACCATTTGAACAAAATGAAGCTGCCCAACTTCTTCAATCAAAGGGAATAAAGGTTATTTGTGGAGGTCATCCAATCTCAATTTTGGATGATCATTTTGACATTGTTGTCAAAAATCCCGGAATACCATATAGTAATCCAATTATTAAGACCGCAATTGAGAAAAATATATCAGTTATCACTGAAGTCGAATTGGCATACCATTTAACCGATGCTCCTTTCATCGGTATTACAGGTTCAAATGGAAAAACAACGACAACAACATTGATTTTTGAAATGTTTAAAGAAGGGAATAAACATCCGCTTATTGCTGGTAACATTGGAACGGTAGCATCTACAGTCGCATCAAAAGCGACAGAGAACAATGTAATTGTAACAGAATTATCTTCGTTTCAATTAATGGGGATTGATCAATTTTCACCGAAGGTTGCTGTTTTATTAAACATTTTTGATGCGCATCTTGATTATCATGGAACAAAAGCTGATTATATGAAGGCAAAGGGGCAAATTTTCAAAAGTCAAACGGAGCATGATTTCAGTGTTATAAATGCTGATGATCAACACGTAGTGAAAATAGCTGAAAACAGTAACGGTAAAAAAATATTATTTTCAACTACAAAAGAACTTACAACAGGTGCGTTTATAAGAAATGGATATATATTTTTTAACGATGAAGCCATTATTGCCATAAAGGATATTGTGCTTCCAGGTCAACATAACCTTGAAAATATTCTAGCGGCAGTAGCTGTTTCAAAAATTATGGGAGTCAATAATTCAGCTATCATTAAAGTTTTGACATCCTTTACTGGTGTTAAGCACCGTTTACAGTATGTTGATACGGTTCAAGGGCGTAAATTTTATAACGATTCAAAAGCAACGAATATATTAGCCACTCAAAAAGCAATTACTGCATTTGAACAGCCATTAATTCTTTTGGCAGGTGGGTTGGATCGTGGAAATCAGTTTGATGAACTCGTACCTGCTTTGAATAATGTAAAAGTATTAATGACATTCGGACAAACAGCGGAGAAATTAATGGAAGCAGGGGAACAAGCTGGAATAAAGGTAATAAAACATGTCGATAATGTAGAGATAGCTGTGCAAGAAGCATATTCTTTATCCGAAGAAGGAGATGTTATATTGTTGTCACCAGCTTGTGCGAGCTGGGACCAATATAAGACTTTTGAGGAAAGAGGAGACATTTTTATAAATGCAGTGCATAAGCTTAAGTAAGGGGCTCGTCTTATTAATGATATCCTGAGTTAATAGGAACCGTTTATAACACATGCCCTTAATTTAAGAACGTTGAGGTGTGTGCATTGTCGACCAAGAAATCTACGCCAGACATCATATTAGTGGTAATTACTCTCTCACTTTTAACTGTTGGATTAATTATGGTTTATAGCGCAAGTGCTATTTGGGCTACATACAAATTTGATGACTCATTTTTCTTTGCAAAGCGCCAAATATTGTTTGCTGGTGTTGGTGTACTGGCGATGTTCTTCATTATGAACGTGGATTATTGGACATGGAGAACATGGGCGAAAGTCATCATAATTGTATGTTTTGTGTTATTAATTCTTGTATTAATTCCTGGAGTAGGGATGGTAAGGAATGGATCAAGGAGTTGGATAGGTGTTGGGGCATTTTCAATCCAACCTTCTGAATTTATGAAGTTTGCGATGATTACCTTTTTAGCAAAATACCTATCAGAAAATCAAAAGAAAATTACATCCTTTAAAAAAGGTCTTGTTCCCTCGCTTTCACTTGTATTTGTCGCGTTTGGTATCATCATGTTACAACCTGATTTAGGGACAGGTACAGTTATGGTAGGGACATGTATCGTGATGATATTTGTTGCAGGTGCACGATTTAGTCATTTTGTTATGTTAGGGATGCTAGGGGTTGCTGGATTTGTTGCTTTAATTTTATCTGCGCCTTATCGAATCAAACGGATTACTTCATTTTTAAATCCTTGGGAAGATCCTCTAGGGAGTGGGTTCCAAATCATCCAATCCTTATATGCAATTGGTCCAGGTGGGCTTTTCGGCTTAGGATTAGGACAAAGTCGGCAAAAATTCTTTTACTTACCTGAACCACAAACAGATTTTATTTTCGCCATTTTAGCAGAGGAATTAGGATTTTTAGGTGGATCTTTTGTCATTTTACTTTTTAGTCTCTTGCTTTGGAGAGGGGTAAGAATTGCTCTAGGAGCACCTGATTTATTTGGTAGTTTCCTGGCAATTGGTATTATAGGGATGATTGCGATTCAAGTTATCATAAATGTTGGTGTTGTAACTGGTTTAATGCCTGTTACAGGAATTACTCTCCCATTTCTTAGCTATGGTGGGTCTTCCTTAACTCTTATGCTTATGGCTATTGGAGTCCTTTTGAATATTAGTAGATATGCACGATATTAAAAAACGTATTCGTTTATATGTTATCGTGTTATACTATCTTAGTGTAAACCCTGTTGCTAGACAGGGTTTATCATATTTTTTCTGGGATATATTGTTGTTAGATGATTTTTTTGGAATATGATTAAGATGATGGATATTGTAGAGGAGGAATAAGAATGAGAATCATCGTTAGCGGTGGAGGGACCGGGGGACATATCTATCCTGCACTCGCTTTAATAAATGAAATAAAAAAAATAAATCCTTCTGCAGTGTTTCTCTATATTGGGACAGAAAAAGGTCTAGAAAGCCAAATTGTAAAAAAAGCGAAGATTCCTTTTAAAACAATTGAGATAACGGGCTTTAAGAGAAAGCTTTCCTTTGATAATGTCAAAACAATCACCAGGTTTATTAAAGGTGTAAAAGTAAGTAAGGAATACATAAAAGATTTTAAACCAGATGTAGTTATAGGGACTGGAGGTTATGTATGTGGTCCTGTTGTGTATGCTGCCTCTAAATTAAACGTTAAAACGATTATACATGAACAAAATAGCGTACCAGGATTAACAAATAAATTCTTAAGTCGGTATGTAGATCGAGTTGCTATTTGCTTTGAAGATGCAAAACCTTTTTTTCCATCTTCAAAAGTTGTTCTTACAGGGAATCCGCGTGCTTCAGAGGTAATTGGCAAAGATGGTGAAACTGGTAAGAAAAGTGTTGGGTTAAAGGAGAATAAAAAGTCAGTATTAATTGTTGGCGGAAGTCGAGGAGCTAGACCAATTAATGATGCATTTTTAGAAATTTTAGATCAGGTAGCAAAGAAGGATTATCAAATTTTATATATAACTGGAGAAGTTCATTACGAGGACATTCTTAAAAAGGTAAAGGAAGTAGGAAATCCACATAATGTTGTAATTAAACCCTTCGTGTATAACATGCCAGAAATTTTATCTGGTGTTGACTTAGTTGTTGCGCGTGCCGGAGCAACAACATTAGCTGAAATAACAGCCTTAGGACTCCCTAGTATATTAATACCAAGTCCTTATGTAACAAATAACCATCAAGAAAAGAATGCAAGATCATTAAGCGATAAAAATGCTGCAATCCTTCGCATAGAGCAGAATTTTTCTGGTGAACAGCTATTAAAAGATATTGATGCTATTCTGTTAAATCAAGAAAAATTATCTCAAATGAGAAAAGCATCATTTGAATTAGGAATACGGGATGCTACACAAAGATTGTATAATGTGATCACTGAAATATCATAAATCTAATGTGTTCCTATGGGTGTTTGGCTTGCATAGTATAATGTACGATATATAAAATGTTGTTTAATGAATTAGGAGGAGGTCCAACATGCAAGAAATTATTCAAAAGCTACAAGATGAAAATGTAGGCAAGGTAGAATTAAACGAGCCTCTAGCCAATCATACGACAATCAAGATAGGTGGACCAGCTGATCTATTTATAGTACCAA
>JBEQAC010000263.1:0-4709 GCA_041640535.1 Bacillaceae bacterium | reverse complement strand
GGTTATAAGCATGATACCATTCGTGAAGAGGAAGAGCTAGTTAGAGTCTATACGGTAGAAGAGGCAATAGAGGTTGGAAAAAGAATCGGAAAAAGCCATTTAGAGGACAAATTAGCTGAAGATGCGACAATAAAAGGTGAAAAAGTTTTGCGCCAAACAACTAACAATGGTAAAGTAAAATTGGAAATATATTTTAATGTTATCGAAAATATCGTAACAACGATACCATTAGTTCAAGGAGACTAAAGGATGTCAGAAGATTTAGTGATGATTAAACAACAGATTGAGACCCCTAATGAAGCGATTGCACTCTTTGGTAACAATGATGTACACTTGAAGAGAATCGAACAAGAAATGAATGTTTCCATTGTAACAAGAGGAGAAAATCTTCATGTCTCAGGTGATGAAAGAAATGTTCAAATTGTAGATGACATTTTAAAGCACCTTTTAAATGTTATTCGTAAAGGGAATTCAATCAGTGAACGAGATGTGATCTATGCCATTGAGATGGCAAAGGTAGGGAAGTTAGAATCATTTGAACATCTCTATGACGAAGAAATCGCAAAGACAGTAAAAGGGAAATCTATTCGAGCAAAAACTTTAGGACAAAGGCATTATGTAAAATCAATTCAATCAAATGACCTTATCTTTGGGATTGGTCCAGCAGGTACAGGGAAAACATATATCGCCGTTGTCATGGCAGTAAATGCATTGAAAAATGGAAAGGTGAGTAAAATCATCTTAACAAGGCCCGCTGTAGAAGCTGGGGAGAGTTTGGGCTTCTTACCAGGTGATTTAAAAGAAAAAGTTGATCCTTACCTACGACCTTTATACGATGCTTTACATGACGTATTAGGAGTAGAGCATACTGAACGCTTAATAGAACGTGGGACCATTGAAATTGCACCGTTGGCTTATATGAGAGGAAGAACGCTTGATGACGCGTTTGTTATTCTTGATGAAGCTCAGAATACGACACCTGCTCAAATGAAAATGTTCTTAACTCGACTAGGATTCGGATCGAAGATGGTCATAACGGGGGACATTTCACAAGTAGATTTACCAAAGGGGATTAAATCAGGTCTTGCTGCTGCAACCGAAATTTTAAAAGGAGTTCATGGTGCTTCCTTTAACTTTTTAGAGCAATCCGACGTAGTAAGACACCCATTAGTTGCTAAGATTATTGAAGCTTATGAAAAAGCAGACCCGAAGTAAGACCCATTTTTCATGGGTCTTTTTTACCATTTGTGGTTGGTGAAATGATACTATACTAAAAGTTTATTGTAGAGGAGGGCTATGGCATGAAGCTGAAAGAATCATTTACCAATTTTGTATCAAATGCAAAAGGTTTTAAATTCCTCCCATTAGTTGTTTATATCCTTCTTGGAGCAATCATGTTTAGTTCCATGTATAGCAATGTAAGACCTGAACAACTAAATTTAGAATTGTTAAAAGTTGCCGAGCAAACAATACGCTCCCCTTATACAATAGAGGATAAATTAAGTACAGAGAAAAAACGAAAAGACGCAGAAGAACAAGTAGAAGATGTATACACGCTGAAAACAGAATATGCTGGAAATCGAGTCGATTTAATGACCACGATTTTCGATGCGGTTGCCGAAGTAAATGCCGAGGCAACGGAAGCCTATAATGAAGAAAGAAAGCAATGGGAAGAAGCAGAGGGGGAAACTAGTGGCTCGGAACCATCTCCTGCTACGACAAATGAAAAAATCGAACTATTAAAAACAAAGCTTCCAGCTGATATAACAGGAAGGCTTTCAACTTCAATCTTTATTGCATTACTTGAAGTGTCAGGGGACCAGTTATCACGTGCAAAAGATGCCACCATTACGGCTGTAAATAACGTGATGAACACACGTATCCCTGCAAATGAAATAGAGAATGCCAAAGCGAAAATGGATCAAGAGTTACAATACGCAAATGTAGATACAACTGTAAAAAATGCAATTGTTAGCCTAGGGAAATTTGCGATTATCCAAAATGTATTTTTTGACCTAGAGGCAACGGAAGAAAAGCGTCAACAAGCAAAGGATGCAGTCGAACCGGTACGGATACTTCAGGGACAAATCATTGTTGAAGAAGGGGATTTGATTACGAGAGAAGTTCATCGTCAGCTCCAGCTAATAGGGTTATTGGACAATGGCAATTCATATCAGCCATTTATCGGACTGATCTTATTGATCATCCTTATCTTGGCAGCGCTCATTTATTATTTTTATGAAGGGATTCCTAAGAATAGAAACCGAAATACGTATGTATTGCTTTATGGCATTATTTTTTCTGTCACCATTGTACTGATGAAAATGGTTAGCTTATTTCAACAGATTGACTACTCTGAAATTGGCTACATTGTTCCAGTTGCAATGGGTCCATTGCTTGTTCGATTATTACTAAATGAAAGAACTGCAATTGTATCGAGTATTGTTTTTGCTGTCTGTGGGAGTGTTATTTTTAATGAAGGAATCACAGGCACTTTTAACTTCTCAATTGGTATTTATTATTTATTCTCTAGTTTAGCTGGAGTGTTGTTTCTTAGTAAATATAATCGCAGAGGAAAAATACTCCAAGCAGGATTGTTTATTTCTCTTGTCAATATTATTATTAGTGCGTCCATTTTATTATTAAACAATGGAAATTATACTCAATTAGAAATAGGTTCATACTTTATTATGGCTGTTGTTTCAGGAATTATTGCAGCAGTTTTAACAATTGGTTTATTGCCGTTCTTTGAAGCTGGGTTTGGTATCCTTTCGACTATGAAATTGATCGAGCTTTCAAACCCAAATCACCCATTGCTCAGGAAAATATTAACGGAAACACCTGGAACTTATCATCATAGTGTGATGGTTGCAAACTTATCTGATTCTGCCTGCGAAGCAATTGGTGCAAATGGATTATTAGCACGAGTAGCTTCTTACTACCATGATATTGGGAAAACGAAGCGACCTCAGTTTTTTATCGAAAATCAAATGAATATTGAAAATCCGCATGATAAAATTGCTCCACAATTAAGTAAGAATATTATTATTGCTCATGCGACAGATGGGGCAGAATATTTAAGGAAATACAAGATGCCGAAGGAATTCATCGATATTGCAGAACAACATCATGGCACGACTTTGCTTAAGTTCTTCTATTTTAAAGCAAAAGAACAAAGTGAAAATGAAGTATCTGAGTCTGACTATCGTTATCCAGGGCCAAAAGCACAAACAAAGGAAGCAGCAATCATTGGAATCGCAGATAGTGTGGAAGCTGCAGTAAGGTCCTTACCAAATCCGACTCCCGAAAAGATAAAAGCGTTGGTTTCTAGCATCATTTCAGATCGATTACAAGATGGACAATTTAATGAGTGTGATATAACGTTAAGAGAGCTTGATATCGTGGCAAAATCGTTATGTGAGACATTACAAGGATTTTTCCATTCTCGAATAGAATATCCTGATTCCAATGGACAGAAGGTGAAGGAAGCATGAGATTAGAAATTGATTTTATGGATGAAGTGAATGAAATTGCAGAAGGACAAATAAAAGCGATTGAAGATTTATTAAACGTGGCTGCTGAGATTGAGAAAGTTCAAGATGGCTCTGAACTTTCGATTACATTTGTTGACAACGATCGAATACAGGAAATTAATCGTGAATATCGAAAGAAGGATCAACCTACCGATGTCATTTCTTTCGCAATGGAAGAGGTTGGAGAAGGTGAGATTGAAATTATCGGAGCAGATATGCCGAGGGTATTAGGTGATATTATTATTTCAGTTCCGAAAGCAAAGGCGCAAGCAGAAGAGTATGGTCATTCTTTTGAACGTGAATTAGGCTTTCTTGCATTACATGGGTTCCTCCACTTACTTGGATATGATCATGAGATAAGTGAAGATGAGAAGATCATGTTTTCAAAACAAAAGGAAATTTTAGATGCTTATGGACTCACGAGATAAAGGAACGAATGAATGGATCCGCTTAGTCAAAAGTTTCTCGTATGCTTGTAATGGCTTAAAAAATGCGATTACAAAGGAAAGAAATCTTCAAATACACATAGGAATATCCATTCTAGTCATTTTTCTAGGTTTCTATTTACAGCTTAAAGTAATAGATTGGATGATCATTGTTATGATGATCGGCGGCATGCTTGTGTTTGAATTAATAAATACAGCGATTGAAAGGTTAGTGGATCTTGTTACAATGGAATATCATCCGCTTGCAAAAATAGTGAAAGATGTATCAGCTGCTGCTGTATTTGTTTTTGCAATCACAGCGGTAGTGGTTGGTGTATTAGTGTTTTATCCTTATTTAGTAAACACGATGCAATAATGGGAAAATTCTTACAATTATATTACAAATTAAAAATGTACATGAATGTAGACTGAATATTAGGTAAAATATAGATAATACCTACTTTCAAATGGGAAAATGAAAGGAAGACATAGGATTGAAAAAAGAGGACTTAATTGTAGAAGCGAAAAAAGCAAGAGACAAGGCATATGTTCCATATTCAAAATTTAAAGTAGGTGCCGCTCTTTTAACAAGTGCTGGAAAAATCTATCATGGATGCAACATTGAAAATGCTGCTTATAGTATGACGAATTGTGCTGAACGCACAGCATTCTTTAAAGCCATTTCAGAAGGGGATACAACCTTCAAATCCATTACAGTCGTTGCAGACACTGAGCGCCCTGTTCCACCATG
>JBEQAC010000262.1:0-4710 GCA_041640535.1 Bacillaceae bacterium | reverse complement strand
CGCGATTAAATAAAACGCTTTCATAAATTGGTAAGTTCATCCTATTATATGCTTTAGGAAACATAGTAGAATTAGTTTTATAATTAGTCTCGAAGGAGTAATCTAATTATTTCCTAAAACTTGAACATTGGGTTTTTCATGATAACCACCTTCTTAATGAACCTATCCTTTCCTCATTTTACCATGAATAGAACGGAAATGCTGAAAAATTTTAATAAATATAGAGTAAAAGAAGGCAATGCCTTATGAATCAAAGCATTGCCATTTCATGTTTGAAATTATCGTAAAGGTAACCTTATACTTACTGTTGTTCCTTCATTTTCCTTACTATTAAAAATCATCGTACCATTATGTTCTCTTATTATCCTAAAACATAGCATCAACCCTAGACCTGTACCTTTTTCTTTATTACTAAAAAAAGGTTCACCAAGTCTTTTTACTCGATCTTCACTTATCCCAACACCATTATCAATAACATTTATGATTAGATCGTTTGATTCACTAGAAATGTTGATTTTGATGATCCCTTTTTTATAAGGGTCAATTGCTTCAATACTATTTTTACAAATATTAATTAACACCTGTTTGATTTGATTTTCATCGCACGTAATGAATGGAAGTTCTTGTTCTATCTGTAACAAAAATTGAACATTTCTTAAATTTGCCTCTGATTCTAGTAAAGTCTCAACATCTTTAATTGCATTTGTTATATTTACTTTTTTGAGTTTAATTTGTTGTGGTTTTGCTACAGAAAGAAATTCCTTGAGAATCTCTTCAATACGATTAAATTCAGATAAAATAATTTGATAATATTCGTCTTTATAAAATCCTTCATGAAATAGTTGAATAAATCCTCTAATCGATGTGATAGGGTTTCTTATTTCATGAGCTACACCAGCTGCTAATTCTCCAACCAACGAGAGTTTTTTTGAATTCCACAATAATTCTTCGGCTTTCCTTCGTTCCGTAATATCTCTACCTACTATTAAAAATTGATCAACTTTACCGTCATCACAAATAAATGGACTACCAAAACATTCGAATAAAAACATTTTCCCATCATTTTTAATGACTTGCATTTCTATTTTTGTTGGTTGCTTCGTCTCAAACATATATTTATATTTATCTTTTACAAAAGGTACGTCTTCGGGAGCAATAAAATTAAAACTACTTTTTCCTACCATGGTTGGTGGGTTATAGCCAAGTATTGAATCATGTGAAGGTGAAGCGTAGACAATCTTTCCTTCGATATCTAAAATCGCGATTAAATCCGTCATATTTTCTGTAATTAAGCGATATTTATTTTCACTTTCAAGCAGCGCTTTTTCAGCATTTTTGCGGTCTGTAATATCTATACATGAACCAATGACCTCAACCACTTCCCCACCCCGCTTTATCGGGCTTAGTGCCGCGAGATAATAAACACCATTAATCTCTTCTTCGTAGGTCACATGTTCTTCTCCATTCCATGCTCTTTGATAATATAGCTCCTTTTCTTCTGCCATTTCTTTAGGAAGGAACTCACTAAGCTGTTTCCCCACTACAAGACTAGGAATAAGGCCCGTACGATACAATAATTCGCCATCACATAGTGTATGAATAAATTGACCATTTATTTTTTTATATTTAAAAATCATTCCTTGTTGTAAACGGATTGTCTCTTTTAATTCGTTTCTAGCCATTCGGACTAATTCTTCAGCCCACTTTCGGTCGTTTACATCTTGAGATAGCCCGGAATCCTGAACCACTTTTTGAACTTCATTAAATGTATTTTCTAACTCTATTGCTGATATTGGTTTTGAAAAAAAGTGTCCTTGTCCCTCGTCACAGAGATGTTGTTGTAAAAATAAGAGTTCCTCTTTCGTTTCTATCCCGACTGCAACCACATTTAAATTCAAATTATGAGCCATTGAAATCATCGTCTTTACAATCATTTCATTATTTGGATTATTTTGGAGACTTCTTATAAATGACTGATCAATCTTCAATGTATCTAAGGGGAATTTTTGTAAATGGATTAACGAACTAAAACCTGTTCCATAATCATCAATACTAATCCCAATCCCTAGTTTTTTTAGATTCTGTAACGTACTGATTGTCCGCTCAATATTTACTGTCATACCTTCGGTAATCTCTAATTCTAAATATTGAGGCTCCAAGTTTGTTTCTAGTAGAATCTTAGAAACTGTTTCATAAAAATTTGATTGAGTAAACTGCTTAGCAGATAAATTGACTGATATCGTTGTAAAAATACCTTTTTGTTGCCACTCTTTATTTTGTTTACAAGCAGATTTAATAACCCATTCACCAATAGGAATAATTAACCCCGTTTCCTCTGCAATTGGAATAAAAGTTTGAGGTGTGATGATCCCTAATGCGGGATGCTCCCATTGAATTAGAGTTTCAACACCTACTATTTTTCCAGTTTTCAAGCTAACTTTCGGTTGGTATAGAAGACAAAATTCACCGTGTTGAATCGCTTTATGAAGGTCCAATTCCAATTTCAATGGATTAATATTCGATTCCAAATTATTTAAAGTGAAAAATCGATAATTATTTTTACCTTCCTTTTTTGCCTGATACATGGCAAAGTCAGCATGTTTTATTAACGTTTCAACCGTATCTCCATCTTCAGGGAATAAACTGATCCCAATGCTAGAGGTAGTAAAAATATCATAGGTTTGAATCTTAAATGGTGCAGCAAGAACATCTTGTATTCTTCTACATACCTTAGAGACCACATCTCTATCAGCCTCTTTTAATATAACAATAAATTCATCCCCACCTGGTCTGAATATCAATTCCTTATCATCTAAAAGGGACTTTATACGAACAGCCACTTCTTTTAATAATTGGTCTCCAATAATTGGCCCAAGTGTGTCATTGATCACTTTAAATCGGTCGAGATCCATATAGAGTACAGCAAGGTTTTGTTTCTTTTCTTCGGCAATGGCAAGTTCATTTAATAGACTTACATTCAATTTATTTCGATTAGGTAAGCCTGTTAAATAGTCATGATAAGCCATATGTTCATTTGCTATTTCTGTTTCTACTTGTTTTGTAATATCCTGTGAGATTCCAAATACGCCATTAATTAAACCTTTTACGAAAATAGGAACGATTGTTACATTTAATTGAAAAATGGCACCATCTTTCCTAATAACAGAAGTTCTAAAGTTTTGTGGTACGCCGTTTTTACAATTTTCGAAAAAGTCTACTGTTTCATTTAGTTTTTCCGGGACTATAAAAGCCCTAAAATTCATAGAGTTTATTAGCTCTTCTTTCGTATATCCAACTAGCTCTTCACAAACAGAATTACAACTAGTAAAATTGCCATCTAAATCAAATGAATATACACTGTTTGCATTGTATTTATAAAGTGATTTGAAACGTTGATTGTTTAATTCTATCTGATTTAGTGTTTTTTTCTTTTCGGTTATATCTCTTGCTACTAACACAATATCTTTTATTTTGTGATCTTCAGATAGGATGGGAGCTCCAACAGTTTCTAAGTATACCCAGCCTTTTTCTTTATGTTGAGAGCGATATTCGACTTTCTGTTCTGTTTTCGTGTCGATTATTTTATTAAACCA
This sequence comes from Bacillaceae bacterium, assembly GCA_041640535.1. Classification (GTDB taxonomy): domain Bacteria; phylum Bacillota; class Bacilli; order Bacillales; family Bacillaceae_L; genus Litchfieldia. The sequence continues at coordinate 1,117 of JBEQAC010000262.1, read as the reverse complement.
TTCTCTGATAGTTTGCAAATCATCTGGAAAGATCATTTCGGATAAAATCGTTGTTTTAATTTCTGTCTCATCAAATCCCAATACCCTTTTTACAGATGGGGATATATACTTTATTTGGCCATTTGTTGTAATAAGGAGAATAATATCTGACATGTTATCTGTCATTAAGCGATATTGTTCTTCACTTAATTTTCGTTTTTCTTGTGACTCAACATCCATATAAAAAACTCCGTTCCTTACGTTATCAAGATTATTATACTATATCTAAAATTCGATATTGTCTTCCTTTATAAGGAATTTATTAAAATTTAGCAATATTTGTTCACCGTTTTGCTAGTTTTGTAGAACTAACACTTGTTTTGATAGCTTTTGTCATGTAGAAGGAAAATGTAACTACCCATGCAGAATATAGTGATATCGGACTATTACATTTTATTTTTTGAAAGGAAAGGTATACAAAAATGAATAATAATCAATTTGTGAAAGCATATTCCATTAAAGAAGTATCGAAAAAAATTAATACCCCTAGTGGAACAATCAGACAATGGGAAAGAGATTTGAATGGGTTGCTAACAATTCCTCGTACAAAGCAAGGTGCTAGATATTATACTGACAAGGAAATTGCGATCCTTGAAAAAGTAAAAGCAATGCGTGATCAAAATATGCATAAGGGGCTTATTCGTACTTTGCTCGAAAAGCATTTAAATCAATCTTCAGAACCCGCTTCCGAATCTTTCGAAAGGACAAATGAGGGATCAATTGAACATGCATTAGAGCCTGTTAATGATAACACTCTAAGCATTCAGGAGAATCAAATCGAAGAAATGAACCTACGCATGGAAGCATTCAAACAAGAATTGCTTCGAGAAATAAAAAATGAAATGATGTATAACAAAAATGAAATGATGGATGAATTTAAAAAGGAATTAGTAAACCATTCGCTTCACACGTTACAAGGGGTTTCAAAATCAATTCAACGGTCAAATGACAAGAGGAAAGCTGAGGTACAAGTATTATCTGAGACCATTAATCAGGTTTCAGAACGTACTTCCGAGGGATTCGAAACCATATCTAGCACGATTTCGGACTATTCGAAAGGGACTTCCGAAAGATTCGA
>JBEQAC010000261.1:0-4763 GCA_041640535.1 Bacillaceae bacterium | reverse complement strand
GAGGGTCTCAAAAGTCTATCTGAACGATACGAAATTTTACGTCATACTTAACTTGAACCGCCGTATACCGAACGGTACGTACGGTGGTGTGAGAGGTCGGGGGTTAGTCACCCTCTCCTACTCGATTTTTAGTACTATTAATTTTTTTCAAGGCGATGAGGTGTATATTGTAAGTCTTTAAATAATTGATTGAGTTCACTTTCATTTAAATCTCGCCACTTTCCAATCGGTAGCTTTCCTAGATGAACATTCATAATGCGAATACGTTGGAGTTTTCGAACGTTAAATCCAAGTGCGGAGCACATACGCCGTATTTGACGATTCAATCCTTGAGTCAGGATAATTCGAAAAACACATTTTGATTCCTTATAGATTTTACATGGTAATGTTTTTGTATCAAGGATTTCTACCCCTTCTGCCATTTTTGTTAAAAAGGCAGGAGTGATTGGCTTGTCCACTGTTACAATATACTCTTTTTCATGTTTTCCTTCTGAACGAAGAATTCTGTTTACAATATCGCCATCATTCGTTAACAAAATCAACCCATCCGAATCTTTGTCTAATCTTCCAATCGGAAAAATTCTTGAGGGATGATTAATAAAATCAATAATATTTCCTCTAATATGTCTTTCCGTTGTAGAAGTAATTCCAACAGGTTTATTTAAAGCTATATACACCAATTTCGGTTTCATGTTTATTGGTTTTTGGTCTACAAGAACTTCATCACCTTCTACTACTTGGCTTCCAGGCTCTGCAAGCTTGCCATTAATGGTCACACGCTTGTCAGCTACCCACTTATCCGCCTCTCTCCGAGAGCAAATACCAGTTTCACTAATAAACTTATTAATTCTCACTAAAACACCACCAGACACGGGTTATGTACTATTTATCATATACTTGTATGTTCCCTGCAAATTATACCTTACTTCTCATCGTAAAGTATAGGTTGTCATAAAGACAAGTATACCCAAATTCCCAATGCATTGACAAAAACATGCAATGATTTTATAATTATCTTGAATTCGAGATAATTGCTTTTAAAGTATTTATATATAAAGGAATGATTTAAATGAAATTATTGGGCTTGCATCATGTTTCAATTTTAACAGGGAAGGCTGAAAAAAATTATGAGTTTTATACAAAGATATTGGGAATGAGACTTGTAAAGAAAACGGTAAATCAAGATAATACAGAGTCCTATCATCTGTTTTATGGAGATGCAAAAGGTTCACCAGGAACAGAAATTACGTTTTTTGATATTCCTCGTCTCGGACAAACTCGTGAAGGTGTGAATAGTATCTCCCAGGCCTCATTAAGAGTAAAAACAACACAATCCCTTCAATACTGGATTGATCGTTTAAATAAATTTGGCATTGAACATGAAGGGATTATAAAGAGAGCTAAGCGTGATACGTTAGCTTTAAGGGATTTTGATGGAACTCGCATTATTCTTGTTGCGGATAATGAGGAGGAAGGTGTAGCAGCAGGTGTTCCATGGGATCAAACTGATGTTCCAGTTGAACATGCAATTATAGGACTTGGGCCTGTTACTTTAACAGTACGTGAGGCGGACCCTACTGTTCAGGTTTTGACAGAAGTAATGGGATTTAGGTTTGTTGGTGGTTATCCTTCTTTAGCAGGGGATTTTCCAGATATTCAAGTTTATGCGACTGGGGAAGGAGGGACTGGTGCGGAGGTTCATGTTGAAACAAGGCCAGACTTACCGAGAGAGCGACCAGGCAGAGGGAGTATCCATCATGTTGCGTTTCGAATCCCGAATGAAGAAGAATATGAGTACTGGGCAAAAAGAATTGAAGATTCTGGGTTAATGAATTCTGGTAAAGTCGAGCGTTATTATTTTAAAGCACTGTATTTTAGAGAACCAAATCATATTTTATTTGAATTATCCACAGATACTCCTGGCTTTGATGTTGATGAACCAATCGAAAGCTTAGGTGAACGATTAGCCTTACCTCCATTTTTAGAACCACAGCGTGAACAAATTGAGGCAAAATTACGACCGTTGGAGCTATAATAAAGAAAACTTGGCTGGTGCCAAGCCTTTAGGCGCGGGCAACTGCCTGATTGCACTTATGCGTTCAGAATTTATGTATATAAATTCTGATTAGCTAAAAAAGACATGGGTTTATCCTCATGTCTTTAGTAATTTAAAATTTCTTCAACATCAAGCTTAAAAGGTGATGTTTGAAACCCTATCGATGTATTTATATCTAACACATTTAGATTTGCCTCTATATACGCATCATCGTTATAAGGTATGAATTCAGTTACAGAGAAGCTAATTTCATTCATTGTCTGATCAGTTATGATTAACAATTCATGATAGGCTGTACTTCCGTCTTCATAGATTGTCAGATTTAATCGATAGGCAACATCTTGTTTTGGTGTAACTTTGAACCAGATTTCCCCATCTTGTATCCTTAATAATTCTGGTGTTTCAAGAAATCTATCTGACTCGATTGGTATCCCAGTTTTTTCTGACAGATATTCTTGTAATGCTTTGTTTTCAAGAACATTTGATAAGGCTTGATTGTCATGCTGTGTTTTTCGATAAAAGGCTTCATTGCTTAGGATATCCTTCAACTCAACAGATGATGTTGCTCCATATAATAAAACATAATCGTCTGCCATAATTTCCTGAGGAAACCATTGATGATGGTTTGTGTTGTAATTCCAAAACGCATCCCAACGGATATTCTGATTCTCTAAACCTCTTAATTTAGACCACGTTGAGAAAGGGAAATGCTGTTCTTTAAGATGGTAATAGGTGAAATGATGACCATATTCGTGCGAGAGTATCTCTCTATATGATAAAGGGGTCGTATAGCGATCACCTTGAAACAAAGTAATTGTACTTGTAAGAGCGTGATACTGACCTCTTGTTAATGAATTCGTTTGTTTCACATCACCTATGACACGTACCTCTTGGAGAAAATAAATCTCTTCCCCATATTTATTTTTTAGAAGCTCTTGATAAAGCTCTTCAAGTTTTTGTTCATCCCATGTTTCCGTGTAACTTAAAAATAAAATTCCTTCTGGAGACTCATATTTTGCGAGAAAATTAGGATTGTAAATAGTAGAATCTAAGCTTAATAGAATTGGCAGAGTAAATATGAGAAAAATAAATGTAATGATTTTTTTCATAACCCACATCCTTCAATTCATTCTATCATAGCGGGTAAAATTCTTAATTGGTGAATGATTACCAAATAAAAAAGGATGCCTTATAAAAGACATCCTTTGCGTATTGAGGCGTTAGACTGCACCCCACATTGTGCATTGCCTATTGGCGTGTCTAACGACTTACACAATTCAGCTCATCGCTAGATTAATATAACATTTTATCATCTAATTAACAAGAACCAAAAAAAGTAAGTTTCTTTTGTCAGATAGTTGCAATTAACGCATTTATCATACAGAATGAAGAAAATGGTCTTTATAGGAGGTAGTCTAATGAGATTACAAAACAAAAAAATCATTCAGATTGTGAGTGATGATTTTGAGGATTTAGAGCTTTGGTATCCTGTTTTAAGATTGCGTGAAGAAGGAGCCGCTGTCCATATTGTCGGGGAGAAAGCGAATGAAAAATATATTGGAAAATACGGTGTTCCAATTGTATCAGAGCTTTCTTTTGATGATATAAATCCGAATGAGTATGATGCAATTCTAGTGCCTGGTGGCTGGTCTCCAGATAAGCTAAGGCGCTATGATGATGTTTTGAACATGATTCGAGTGATGGACGAGCAGAAAAAGCCGATTGGGCAGATTTGTCATGCTGGCTGGGTTCTCATTTCGGCTAAAATTCTTAACGGTAAAAAGGTGACAAGTACACCAGGGATTAAGGATGATATGGAGAATGCTGGTGCGATTTGGATTGATGAGCCAGTAGTTGTCGATGGTCATATTGTTTCAAGTAGACGACCACCAGATCTTCCAGATTATATGAGGGAATTTATAAAAGTGTTAGAGGATTAAAATTTAAGTTTAAGGTACGGGATTATCCGTACCTTATTTTCAAGGGCGAATATAAACAGGTGTTCCAATTGGAATGATGCTTGCAAGCTCTTCCACATTTTGGTTATACATTCGGATGCAGCCTCTTGAGACATTTTTTCCAATGGAGGATGGATCGTTTGTTCCATGAATACCATAATGTTTTTTCGACAAACTCATCCACATGGTTCCGTAAGGTCCACCAGGATTTGGAGCCTTATTTATAATAATAAAGTCTCCAACTGGTGTTTCATGAAGCATCCTTCCTACAGCAATAGGATAGACCTTTTGTGTTTGATTATTTAACTTTAAAGTCAAGTTCTTATCAGATAAATCAACATGTATTGAGTAAGGGATTGAACCAATTGGTGGAAAACCGGGGATAGTAATCCGTAAGCCAGGATAAACATTAGTAGGAGGAATGGTTGGATTTGTATTCAACAGGGATTGCAAAGGAATTCGATAATCTTCAGAAATGGACCAGAAGGTTTCACCAGGTTTGACTACATGAATCATGGTCTTGAGCCTCCCATTTCATTCGTTTTTTCATTCTATTCCTCTAAATGTGTATTTATAATAAAAAACGGTTGAATCCTGATATGAATTCAACCGTTTTTTATATGTAGATAAGAGGATTTTGACTTAGCTCCCCCATTTTGCTCCCCATAACTTCATCTCTTTAATGATTTTATGAAGATCTTCTCCTTTTTCCGTCAAAGAATATTCGACCTTCATCGGAACAGTAGGGT
>JBEQAC010000260.1:0-4801 GCA_041640535.1 Bacillaceae bacterium | reverse complement strand
TCATACTCTTATTTCGTTTCGGGATTTTACGTTCAGGGAACACAAAAAATTAAAAGAAGAAATCCGGGCATATGTTCATCTTAATCAAAGATTTGAACAGGAACTAAAAAAATTAAAGGAACAATATGTTAGCAAACATTGGCAGCACCTACCATTACAATTTGAACGTTTACAGCAATTAGTTGAGAGGATCCTTTCTCAGCTTCCAGTTGTTGAAAAGTTAAATCAAATTGATGTTCAACAATATAAACAAGCGAACAAAGATATGCAAGATCTACTACAATCATTTGATACAATCAAGAAATTACACGATGAATGTTTTCAATTGCTGACTGTTCTTCAAAATCAAAAACAAGAACTAATCGATAAAATATCTGAAAACAAGCATATCATTCAAACTTCATATCATGATGTAATCCAGCACAAGCTACCGTATGGAACTAGCGATCTTGAGCGATTAAAACAAAAAACACTATCATTACAAAAAGCGCTAGCAATGAGTCCAATTGACCTTATAGAAATAGAAAGTGAATATGATCTTGCAAAAGAACAAGCTCTTGAACATCACCAAGCAGTTAAAAATTTATTAAGTGAAAAACGAGCAATTGAACGGAAATGGCAGGATGTGAAAGCGAGCTATCAAACAGCTATGAGTCGATATCAGCTCTCACTCAGTAGTTCTTCTTTTCGTAATCGATTTGCGATGTGCGAAAGCAATATTGCTCAATATGTAGACCAAGGAAGATATAGTGAAGCAAATAATGAAATTTCCATTGCTCAACGAATAATACTTGAGATGAAGCAAGAGCATGAACGTATTTTGGCGCACCAAAGAATGATGGCAGCTCAAGCAGCTGCAAGAGCAGCAGCTAGACGATCAAATTCCTTTGGCGGAGGCTCGGGTTCAAGTGGCGGAGGCTCAGGTTGGGGATCAAGTGGTGGAGGTTCGAATTGGAAAGGAAACTCCGGTGGCGGTCGGAAATGGTGACAAGGGTTACCAAAAACAAATTAAACTTCTTAAACTATAGAATCTATTTTCTATAGTTTTTATTTTTAATCTTACTAAATGAAAGAGGATTTTATATCTTTTTGTCAAATTTATGGAAGTAACCGTTTTCTTTCAACTCGATAAAAAAGGAGAATTCAATCATGGAAACTATGTACATACAAGAAATTACAGCTAAAATAAAAAGAAATATCCAAAAAGTAATTATTGGAAAAGAAGAGACCATCGATCATTTACTAATCGCTCTAATTTCAAGAGGACACGTTCTATTAGAGGATGTTCCAGGGATGGGAAAAACTCTATTAGCAAAATCATTGGCAAAATCAATTTCATGTCAATTTAATCGAATACAGTTTACTCCAGATTTATTGCCTTCAGATATTACGGGCATCAACTTTTATAGCCAAAAAAAAGGTGAATTTGAATTTAGAGCGGGTCCTATTTTTTCTAATATCCTTTTGGCGGATGAAATAAATCGAGCAACACCTAGAACTCAATCTAGTCTTTTGGAAAGTATGGAGGAAAGACAAGTGACGATTGATGGAGAGACAAGGATATTAGAAAAACCATTTATGGTTATTGCCACACAAAATCCAATCGAGAATCAGGGAACGTTCCCACTACCTGAAGCACAATTAGATCGATTTTTATTAAAGGTAAATTTAGGCTATCCAACAAAGGAAGAAGGGGTTGAAATCATGAAGCGTTTTATAGGTGAAGATCCCCTTGAAACGTTATCTTCAGTCGTTAATAAAGAAGAGATAATTGAAGCACAGAGGCTATATTCAAATGTGTTTGTAAACGAAGATATCCTCTATTATATTATGGAAATTGTTGAAAAAACGAGAAATCATCCAAATATTGAATTGGGAGTAAGTCCAAGAGGAAGTCAAGCATTACTTCGAGCTGCTCAAGTCCACGCAATTATAAAAGGAAGAGATTATGTTGTCCCAGATGATGTAAAAGCAATGGTGAATCCAGTTTTAGCTCACCGTCTGGTCGTTTCTCAAATGATGCGATACAAAGAAAACGAAGTTCAGAAATTACTTGATCAGTTGATTCAAGAGGTTGTGGTACCAACAGAAGAAGAAATATTCAAAGGACAATTAACATGAGTATTCCATTCTTTATTATGACGACCATTTTCATTGTTATTTTTCAAAGTGTTATTTACCATAAATGGGGTCTATCAAATATTTTCTATCGTCGTTCATTTAGTCAGAATGTTGTGTTTCAAGGTGAAAAAATTGAAATGATTGATGAGATTACAAATCATAAGCTACTTCCAGTACCATGGTTACGGCTTGAATCAAAATTTCATGCCAATTTAGCATTTGCCAAACCACAAGGAAGTTCTGATATCCAGGATCACGAATTTCATCGAACATTATTTAGTCTTCTTCCATTTCAAAAAATCACAAGAAGACACTCACTTACTTGTACGAAAAGAGGATACTATCCACTTAAGACTGTTTCTATTACCGCAGGTGATGGATTTGGCTTTGGTAGCATTTTTAAAACCATCCATACACCAACATCGATCACTGTGTATCCAGAAATTCTCCCAATGGATGAAATTCAATTACCATCTAATAGTTTCCTAGGAGATCTTGTAGTGAAAAGATGGATTATTGACGATCCATTTATTACCGCAGGCGTGAGAAAGTATAGCTGGGGTGACCCGATGAATCGCGTGAACTGGAAAGCAACAGCTCGAACAGGGGATTTACAAATTAGTAAGAGGGATTTTACCGCTAATCATCATTTATTAATTTTACTTAATTTTGATGAATCTGAGGATCAATGGATGCCAATTATGAATGAAGAACGCTTTGAAAAAGGAATTTCACTGGCAGCATCGATTGCACAATTTGCTATTTCTAAGGGGATAAGTACTGGGTTTGGATGCAATTCTTATGATAGTGTTCGATTTAATCACGCGACAAAAATAAAGGAATCAACCATGATCTATCCTCAAGGCGGTCGTCAGCAGTTAACTTATATTTTTGAGACAATGGCAAAATTAAAAATAGATCGGTCGATGAATTTTCATCATTTTCTACAAGAACAAATCGACTCTGGATTACAAGGGATGGATATTTTGCTGATGACAAATATCGTTACTCAGAATATTCATGAAAAGATTGATAAATTAAAATCCCTTGGAAATTCAGTTATGATTGTTCCGTTTGATCAAGAAGAAAAAGCTGTATAATGGATGAAAAGTAGGTGTAGCAATTGTTGAAAGCTGGTGCTTTACTCTTTAATCGAATATTTAGGGGATTGGTGGAGCTTATCGTTTTTTTTCCAATTCTTCTTATGATTGGAATATATCTTATCCCTAAACAAGGACTTTGGTTTTGGATCGTTGGATTTGTCAGTGCTTTTATTCTTAGCATGGTATTTGCAACCATTTTTTCAAAGAAAAGAACATTCTTTTATTTTGTTGCAACCATATTCTTGAGCATCGTTTTTACGATAATTTTGACAGATACTCTAATTTCTAGCATCATCACATTTATTCTCTTAAGTTTGGTATCGTATAGAGGAGTGTTATATACAGAGCGCAAGTGGAATGAACTTCTTCCTGTCTCCTATATTTGGGGATTCGGTTTTCCACTTTATTTTATCGGTTATTTCTTTTTTAAATATGTAGAAACCCTCTCTCCGTATTTATCGTTCATCCTGTGGACAGGGATGATCATGGTAATCTCTTCATTGTTTATTATTAATCGAGAGCATATAAAAACGGCAACTTTATCAAAAGAGGACAATCCTTCCATCAATCCAGGTATTACAAGACAAAATCATCTTTATATAGTATTTACACTCTTTATTATATTTGCGATAACAAATATTCAGTTCTTTTTAGAAACAATCTTAACGATTATTAAAGCCGTCATTCGTGGTGTCATTTGGTTAATAACCTTATTTGACCGGGATACACCTAGTAGTGATGAATTAGGCAATCAGGAAATGGAACCATTTATACCTCCTGTTGAAGAGACGGAACCTTCCTTGATTGCCTTAATATTAGAAAAAATAGTTCAGATTTTATTTTATTTAATTTGTGTTGTTGCTGTTGTGTTCATTTTATTCTATCTTTATAAAAAACTTAAAATCTTGTTTACGTACTTGTACGGTGTACTAATCCGTTTCTTTAAGCAAATGTTTAGCCAAATTAGTGAACAGAAAACTACTCATAGCTATATCGATGAAAAAGAAAATGTGTTTGATTGGAAAAAGTGGAATCAGCAAAAAAGTAATCAAGTAAAACAGCTGATAACAAAGCTTTTTATGTCAAGAATCACATGGGAGAAGCTATCTTCCATAGAAAAGGCACGTTATTTATATCGAAATCTTATCATTAGAAGAGTAAATAAAGGCTACCAAGCTAAGCACTATTACACTCCAAGTGAAACCCTAAGAGAAATAGCTCCGTTGATGAATGGAAAAGATGCCATTCATCAATTACAAGACGTCTATTGTCAGGCAAGATATGGTCAAAAAGAATTGAATGAGAGAGAATTAGATCACTTATATAGGGTATTAGAAGAGAAACATAAGCAAGGATAAAAGGAAATACCCTTAACTTGACTTAAGGGTATTTTAACTTAATAATAAAACTATAAAACTATTTTACTATAAAAAATGATTGAATAGAAAAGAGGAGAAGTTTATTGAAATTTTTCCATACAGCCGATTGGCATTTAGGTAAGCTTGTACAAGGGATTTATATGACCGAGGATCAGGAGTATATTTTACAACATTTTGTGAATGAGATAGAAAAAGAAA
>JBEQAC010000259.1:0-4828 GCA_041640535.1 Bacillaceae bacterium | reverse complement strand
GGAATTCTTTCACCAAAGTCTGTTTTAAATGAATCAACACCCATTTTTACTAGGCGTCTTAGATGACTAGCATACCATTCACACGCATCAGGATTTGTAAAGTCTACAATCCCCATTCCTGGCTGCCATAAATCCCATTGCCACACATCACCATTTTCTTTTAATAGTAAGTAGCCCTTCTCTTTTCCTTCATCAAATAAACGAGAACGCTGAGCGATATAAGGATTAATCCATACACAAATTTTTAACCCTTTGTCCTTTAGACGTTGTAGCATCGCCTCAGGTTCTGGGAAAATTCTGTCATCCCATTCAAAATTGGTCCATTGAAACTCCTTCATCCAGAAACAATCAAAATGGAAAACATGTACTGGTAATTCTCTTTCAATCATTCCATTCACAAATTGGTTCACTGTTTCTTCATCATAATTCGTTGTAAATGACGTTGATAACCAAAGACCAAATGTCCACGCTGGAGGTAAAGCTGGTTTACCAGTTAGCTTTGCATAGTTACCTAGCACTTCTTTCATTGAAGATCCACCAATGATAAAGTAATCTAGACTTTGGCCAGGAACACTAAATTGTACCTTGGATACGTTTTCAGATCCGACCTCTAGAGATACTTTCTCCGGATGATTTATGAAGACACCATATCCTTTATTCGTTATATAAAATGGGATATTCTTGTAAGAATGTTCAGTTGCCGTTCCACCATCCTTATTCCAAAGGTCAACAACCTGACCATTCTTCACAAAAGGTGTGAATCTCTCACCAAGACCATAAATATATTCATCCGGTTCAATGTCTAATTGCTCGCGCATATACGTTTCACTGTTCTGTCCAATAATATGGCCAATACTCCTAAAACCACTAGATGTAATTTTCTCGCCTTTATACTCAAATGTTAGTCCCCAATTTCCTTCTTTATTCACCTGAACTGATAGATCACCAGATTGTAAGCGTGCAAATGTACTTTCATCTTGAATACCTACGATATGATTCTCATCTTGAGTTAAAGAAAAATGTGGACCACGGTCTTTAACACCTTTGTGATGATAGATTTGTACACGGATAACATCTTTAAAAGGAGATGAGAACTTTACCTCTAATAGTGGTGTATCTAATTGACCAGTTCGATCTAAGATTTGTCTTGGTGTTCCAAAAACTGAAAGAGATTGTTCATCCTTGTAGAAGTCAAATGCTTGAACTGGGCTAATAACTTGAAAACCTTCTCGAGTGAGCCATTGTCCATTAGAAAATTTCATAAATTTTTACATCCTTTCTACCACTATTGCTTTAAATTACTTCCTTCCCCTATAATAATACTGATAGTAACAGATGGTTTCTTGTAATTTTCCCACATTTTCATATAACAATTCTGATATTTTTTAAGGACGTGTATATAATGGACAAAGAAGTTTTGTTAGAGAGTAGAAACCACGGTGATGTATTATTTCCATTAAATATTTATAAGGTAGACTATTTAGATGGTGAAGTTATCTTTAACTGGCATTGGCATCATGAAGTAGAAATTATTTTAATGGATGAAGGAGAGGCTTTATTTCAAGTTGGTACAGCCGACATATTATTAAAAAAAGGAGAAGCTATTTTTATTCCTAGTGGGCTACTACATGCAAGTTACCCAATAAAGCCATCAGCGACATTTCGCTTTCAAGCAATTGTTTTTGATATCAATATATTAAATAGTCATACGTATGACGCGATTCAGAGTAAATATATAGGACCTATTAAAGAAAGATCCACCGTTCCGATCTTATTTAATGTTCATTCTGATTGGGGTAACAATGCAATTCACTCCTTAAATGAAATTATACAACAGTTTAACAAAAAATCATTTACTTATGAAATGGCTATAAAGGGACATCTACTACTACTCTTTTCAGAACTAATAAAATCTCATCCTATCAAACCTGAAAATGTAAATAGAGAGTCAACTGATATTCACAAACTTGAACGCCTTAAATTAGTCTTAGAATATATTGATCAAAATTATAGTAATAAGCTTAATATAACTGATTTAGCTGATATCCTTGCTATGAGCGAAGGACATTTTAGTCGATTTTTCAAATCCCTTGTTCGTATGACACCGATTGAATATATTAATACGCTTAGAATAAACCGTGCGGCTAAGCTTTTAAAAGAAACCGACCAAAAAATAATTAACATTTCAATGGAGGTTGGCTTTGATAATCCTAGTTATTTTATTAAAACATTTAAACAATATAAAAAATGTACTCCTTCTGAATTTAGGAATACAAACTGACTAGTTAATTCTAAACACTTTAGTAGTAGGTATAAATCACCTAAAAGTGTGGATATATTTTGAAAGTTTGTTAAATATTCTACCAAAGGACTAGACTAATTTCGGTATTCTGTTATATTTAAAATACTTTATTCCTAAATTATCCTATTTTGGAGTGACGATCATGAGAGAACAAGTTCAATTTGATAGAATTTCAAATAAAATGATTCGTAAAGAATTATATGATACAAGAGATTTAATGATTAAAACAGCCCTTTCAGAAGGATTTACAAGTAAGAAAACAGTAGAATTAAGCCAAAGGATTGATGAATTATTAAATCATATTGAATTAAATTACATAGAAATAACCTAACTCTTTGTATAGAGGTAGGTTAAATTTATTTTCTATAAATCTAATTTAAAGTGAAATTCTGGATGAATATAAACTGTTTTAAAGTCTTGATTATTTTTTGTCATACTATAAAGATCTTCTGGTGCAAACCAAAGGTGGTCATTTGGAAACTCGTAGTTCCCACCATAATAATAGCTTAACCAAACTAATTTAGAACAATATATATACTGATCTTCATATAATGGCTCACTCAGTGTGAATTTAAATGTTGGGACATTTTTCCCTGTATTAAATGCTTCTAGATAATTTACTGCAAATTGTGCTGCCTTCCTTCCAAGTTCCTCTGACTTTGGCCGTATAACAGTATGAAGGGAATGGTTTTTTCTAAATCTACTTATAGGTATTTTTCGGATAATTGGTTTTAGTGGAGTCGCTTCGACTGCACTATGAGAATCGACTACAATTGCTGCATGACCCATATACCCAAATGGCAACCCATTAACATTATCACACCCCACTAATATATCACCCGGTTTGAATTCAATCCTTCCTGCCGGTTCTCTATAAAGAGAATGGTCCATTAAATCATGTCTTTCAGATACCTTAAAGTATTGCCCCTTATCAAGAGCATCAGCAAATATATGAATACTTTGTACGTTTTTATATGGAAGCTTAATATACAAAGATTCCATATAAGAAATACTACCCAAATGTAGATGATCTGCATAAATATTGATATTAAATAAAGGAAATGCTGACTGTTTTATGATCTCTATCCCATCTCCTTTTTTCTTTACAAAGAACTGCATGTACATATAGGCCTCACTCCTTATCTCGTTATATCGTATTCATCGAAACAAGGAAGGTGATAAACGACCATAAAGGAACATGCATGTTGCTTGAAAAAAGAAAATTTTTATGTAACTATTAAGAAGAAATATGGTATGACAGCCAGAAAAGAGGAAATGTATGTATTATGTTGTTTTAGATATCGGTTGTTCAGAGTGTGGAGAAAGCTCAAATCTTGTAGGTATCTTTACATCAAAAGAGCGAGCAATACAAGCAAAAAAGCAGTATATGAAGGACCATCATTTAGAAGACAATTCAGACCATGAAATCTTTATTTATAAGATTGATGAAATAGATAAAATTTACAACAATAGTTATGAACACTTAGTTGATGAATAAAAAAACAGAGTTTATTGTAACTCTGTTTTATCTTTTTCTTGAAAGTAAAGGCCGTTGATTTTTCCAGACAACCTCTACTGGCAACTCGAAAAACGATGTTAATACTTCACTTGAGATCATGTTATTTGTTTCTCCTGATGCAAATATTTCTCCCTTTTTTAATAATAAGGTTTTTGTAAAAACTGGGAGGATTTCTTCAACGTGATGGGTAACGTAAATAATGGTTGGTGCATGCTCCTTCATTGCTATGTTTTCAATTGATTCTAATAATTGTTCTCTAGCTATAAAATCAAGTCCATTAGTAGGCTCATCTAGAATCAAGAGCTTTGGTTGTGCCATTAGTGCTCTTGCAATTAATACTCGCTGCTTTTCACCCTGAGAAAGTGTTTCATAGTCTCTATCCGCATATTCTATACATCCTAACTCTTTTAATAATGCGATAGCATTATTTCTCATGGTGTCTGTAGGAGTTTCATATAATCCAATAGAGGCAAATCCCCCACTAAGTACAATTTCATATGCACTATCAGATGGGTAGAATTTTTGCTGTAATGAAGACGAAACGAGACCAATTTGTGTACGAAGTTTCTCACCTAGTGGACTTTTACCAAATATCCTGTCAAGCACTGTCATTTTCCCTTTAGTTGGAAATTCATAGGCGTTTAATAGGTTTAGCAATGCCGTTTTACCAGCTCCATTTAATCCAAAAAGTGTCCAATGTTCCCCATTTTCTACTTTCCAGTTAATATGTTCTAAAATCCAAGTTCCATCCTTTTTTAAGGCTACATCTTCTATTTGAAAAATCATGATTTATCCCCTTTCAGTTTTTTTATGATTAAACCTTTTATATAGTTCTGATAGTGATAGCTCCATCGTATTTTTTACATGCCAATCTGCTTGTGAAACTTGAGGACATCCATTTCCTACTCCTATAGAAAACATCTCAGTTGTCAAGATGGCAGTCATTCCCGCTTCACCGTCTTCAAGAGCAGCACAATTTTCGTCCCCTACGCCTATCAAAAATGACT
>JBEQAC010000258.1:0-4845 GCA_041640535.1 Bacillaceae bacterium | reverse complement strand
TATTTTTGAATTTCCAAGAAGCATAAAATAATGGCTATTTCCTCATGAACCGTAACCCAATCCTTGCCCCATGTAAAGGATTTCCTTAGCATTTTTGCCATATTCTGAATAATTTTAGCTGTTTCATTTTCCTTTTTGATTATACTTCTCATACGTATGGTTTCTAATGCATTAAATAAGAAATGAGGATTAATTTGACTTTGTAGCGCACTAAGTTGTGCTTGCTTCCTTTGTAAGTCTAAATCCTTTTTCTGGATATTTGCAATATAGACATCATTAATCAGTTCATCAATTCTCTTTGACATACGATTAAATTCGCTTGATAGTTGTCCAATTTCATCTCTATAGTGGATTCCTTCTATCGTTTCAAACGTTTGGTTTTTCATTTTTTTCATATGTCTTAAAACTCTATTTAATCTAAGGTTGATAGATTGTGAAATTAAAACAATGATCGCTGTTGGAACTAAAAAGTTAAAACAGGCTAAGTAAAAGATAAATAGTCTTGACTGTTGAACATCTTCTAAGAGATCTTCTTCTGTTAGTACTCCAATTATTTTCCAATTATTGAGATAATTATCTATATGGTAGGTTTCTTCTATTAAAGAAGCCTCCTCAGGTAATGTAATAGATTCAAAGGAAATCGAATCTGTCCTCCACTGTACATCCGGATTTGTTGAATACTCAATCATCCCTTTTTCATTCAATAAATACACATGACCTTGAAGATTTACATTATCAAAAATAGAATTTATCGCTTGTTCATCTAAATCAATTTTCACAATTTTATTTACATTGTTATAAACCCAATAAAAATTCAACTCGCGAATAATACTAAAGTTATCATTTTCGTCTTTCAAAAAAATGGGTAACGATTTCTCTTTTTTACTTATAACTTGATACCATTGTTGTTGTTTTACTTGATCCGTTATAGAATTTACTCCACCAGAGTATAAAACAGTTGGGTTATCAATATAAAAAGTAATTGATTTAATGGATGAAAATACAGGTGAATACTTGTTAAAGCCCCTCAAAGTTAAATCATACGCTTCAATATATTCATAGGCCTTGTCATATTTTTTATCTAAGAATTCATTAATATTATTATCCGTATACATGGCTGCTGAAATTCCTATAGCATGTTCAACTGTTTCTAAAAAATCATTCTTCATTTGTTTAACGACTAGAGATTTATCATTCATTTTTTGATTTCTAACATTTGTGGTTGTCACATTATAAAAAATAATGTTTGTTAGAACAATCGGTAAAAAAACTGAAAAAACATATAAAATTAATAATTTATTTCTTAGTTTTAGATTGTTAAAATGATGTTTAACCATGGATGATCGCCAACTTTTCTATGATTTAAGTAGTTGATTTCGATATTCGCTCGGAGTGATTCCCTCACTTTTTTCAAATTGTGTGACGAAATAATCAGCACTTCCAAAGCCCACCTCTTCCGCTATTTCGTATACTCTCTTATTTGTCTGTCTTAAAAGTTTTTTTGCTTCCGTTAAGCGTAAATTTAATAAAAAATCTTTAAAGTACACTCCATATGTTTTTTTAAACAATTGCCCCATATATACAGGGTTCATAAAGAATGTATTGGCTATCGTTTTTAGGCTAATATTATCTCGAAAATGTAATTCAATATAATTTTTAATCTTATTAATATCACCCTTGGCATTTTCTTTTCTTAATTCAAGGAGTTGCTCTGCAGACTCTTTCATAAATTCTAGGAACCTTGCTTTAAGTTGAGTTGTGGTAAAATTAAAATGGTCCCATTCAAGCATAGATTCAAGTGATGATATTTTCGTTAAATCTCCATCAAAATTTTTAATTCTTCCTATTACTCCATGAACACATCGGTTAATTGAAGTTTTAACCGCTTCATACGCAAAAAACTTCAATCCAAATTCTTGAAAAATCTCATCAATCGTCGATCTAATTTTCTCTACGTTATTCTCTTCTACCTGTAACATTAAGTGATTATATAAGGAATCACTTAGCTCTGAGTAATTAATAATAGTGTTTTTAAGATTGTCATAAATAACAGGATAATTATGGGCGTGACTGTACTTTAAATTGATAGCATCGTTTGCTGTATCATAGGAATCTTTAAGAAGAGGTAATTGATTTATTGCCTTCCCTACATAAATTGTTACTTGATTCTCCAATTTACGTTGAAGCTCAACCTGAAGTTTTTCCGCAAAATATTCAATTTTATTTTGGTAGTTTCGAAGGTCTTTTGACGTCACAACTAGGCCATACACTCCTGCACGTTGTTCATGTAAATGAATTGGTTCTGCTGTTTTCGCTACATATTTCATTACATCTATGATTCTATCTTTCGTGATTTCATTTCGATCTAAAAGTTGCTGATAGTACAACCCATTTATTTCAATTGATAAATAAAAATATTGTTCACATTTCTCTACTCTAAGGATCTTTTTATAATATTCGTCTACTTCAGAAGTTACATTTCCAAGAACTAAATTTTCAAAAAGGGTGGATGCCATTAACTTACTACGTTTTTCATTTTCTAGTTTTTCAATTTTTATTGTTTCTGCAAGCGTTATTAATGTTGATTCAAGCTCTTCTTTATCTATGGGTTTTAAGACAAAATCGCTAACACCAAATCTTAAGGCTTTTTGAGCATATTTAAAATCACTGTATCCACTAATAATAATAAATTTTGAAGATGCATCACTTGTTTTTAAAACGTTTTCAATTAGCTCTAATCCATCCAAAACAGGCATTCGAATGTCCGTGATTACTAAATCTGGTTTAGCTACATTGATTATATTTAATGCGTCTTCCCCATTGTCGGCCTCAGCTAGGATCTCATACCCACAGCCTTCCCAATCGATTAAGCTTCTTAAGCCCTCCCTAACAAATTGCTCGTCATCAACTATGACAACTTTATTCATCCCTCATTCCTCCCTTGTCTTCATGAAAAAACATTATTTGTTCCATTAAACACTATATAATCCTCAAAGAATATGGAAGCGTTATCAAATTATTTTAGTATTAGTAGCGTAGTTTAATAATAATGAAATTGCGGGTGATTAGCCCTGTGAAACTATTATAATATGATAATATAAAGTTGTTATATTGATTTTATAGTTATTTTTTTACTTTTACAACAACTTTTCTAACAGCTGCCAAAATAATCACGACCAAATCCACTAAACAAAAGAAGGTACAGCTATTAATCACTGCACCTTTTACTATTCTTTATTCGATTCTCTCAGCATATTTTTGAGCAAGCAGACATAATTCAGCTGCTTTAAATGCATGCTCCTGTGTCATCGCATTCTCAGTTCTATTTATGCAATCTAGGATTAGTTGACCAAAGTAAGGATACCCTACTTTTCCAGTTAGTGAAAAATGTTTTTCTCCTTCATGGTTCACTAAATATAAATGATCTCCACTAGGATCTCTCCCAATATCTACGTATTTTCTTAATTCAATATAGCCATCAGTACCGAGTATAATCGTTCTTCCATCACCAAAGACATTTAAACCGTCTGGTGTAAGCCAGTCTACTCTGAAATAGCCTGTTGCTCCATTATCGGCGACAAATGTTGCATCACCGAAGTCTTCTAATTCTGGATAGTCCTTATGATGATAGTTTGCAATTTTACTATGTAATAATCTAGCATCCTTTGCCCCTGTATAATATAAGAACTGCTCGATTTGATGACTGCCTATATCACATAAGATCCCACCATATTTTTCTCGTTCAAAAAACCAAGCAGGTCTATTTTCAGGACTCGTTCGATGTGGGCCAGTACCCATGACTTGGACAACACGACCAATAGCCCCCTCTTCAATTAGCTGTCCAGCAAAAATCGCACTTTCAACATGTAACCTTTCACTATAATACACGGCATACTTTAGCCCAGTTTCTTTTACCTTATCTCGAGCAGCTTGTAGTTGTTCAAGTGTTGTAAAAGGTGCTTTATCTGTAAAGTAATCTTTACCAGCATCCATCACTCTAAGGCCTAATGTACATCTTTCAGAGGTGATTGCAGCACCAGCAACTAGCCTTATGGATTCATCATTTAATATTTCATCCTCAGATTCAGCTGGCTTTACTCCTGGAAAAACCTGAACAAACTTTTCAACCTTAGCTCGATCACGGTCATATACATACGTTAGTTCTGCTCCAGCTTCAATTAAACCATTACACATACCATAAATGTGCCCATGATCTAAACCAATAGCAGCAAATTTAAACTCTCCTTTTTCAACGACTGGATTCGGTTTACCCTTTGGTGCATAGTTCATTCCTTCTCTTTTTTCCACCTGTTTTCCTCCTCTATTTAAATATATTTAAGCGTTTGCAATTAACTATAAATCTCTTCCAATCGTGATTTTATTTGTTGAAAAGTTCTCCACACTTTTTGATTTTTCATAGAAGTACTTTGCATTTTGGATGATACCTTCTCTTGTATAAAATGGATCATCATGCGATAAAGGTAATGTCACTTTCTCGCCTGTGCTTGCAGATTTGTAAATAGCAGTAATTAATTCTAATGTATTCCTTCCTTGAACACCATCAATTAAAGCATCTTCACCCTTTTCAATCGCAGAAAGTACATCATCGATTTGACCCTCATGTCCTTGATGCTTTACTTCTGGTAAGTTGTCATAGTAATCCTGAATCTTTTTTTCTAGTTCCTTATCATTTACTGGGAATCCATTTTCTTGTGATTTCGATGCCTTCAATGTCCAAGGAACAGAAACTTTCGCATTTCTACCTTGGAATATTAATTGTTGTTCTTCACCATGATGAACAACCGAGCTTGTTACCTGTGCTAGACTATTATTTTTATAGCGTAA
>JBEQAC010000257.1:0-4849 GCA_041640535.1 Bacillaceae bacterium | reverse complement strand
AATACTGTGATAAGGTATTACTAGTGCCGATATGTTACACTACATTTATTGAGGTGAGGAACTTATGAATAGAGGTAAAATCCCAGTATTTATATTAAGTGGTTTTTTAGGAAGTGGGAAAACCACTGTATTGTTAAAAATGATTGAAGCTGCTAAACGAAATAATCAGAAACCAGGTGTGATTTTAAATGAACTCGGGGAAACCAATGTAGAGTCTCATTTATTTGAAGATGAACGTGTTCATGAATTACTTAATGGGTGTATTTGTTGTACAATTCAAGATGACCTAAAAAATACTTTATCAGAATTTATTTCTGCAAATAAGAAGGAACCTGTCGACGTTCTATTCATAGAAGGTACCGGAGTTGCCAATCCAGTAGAGATTAAGGAAGCGGTAATAAGTGCTGAATATATCGATTACCTTGAATTAAAATCAATTATCAGCTTAGTGGACGCGAGCCATTATCTGGATTATCAAAGTATTTTTTCTAGCTCTAAAGAAATTCGTACACTATTAAAGGAGCAAATCTCAAGCTCAACACTAGTTGTGTTAAATAAAGTTGATCTAGTAGAGCAGAAAGAGCTATCAAAAATTGAGTCTAAAATTACCGCTGTTATTAATGAAGGAACCCCGATTTTTAAAACCAGTTATGGTGAGGTCCCTTTAGACGAACTTTTCATGACAAGGGTAGAGACGATTACTTTTAAAAACAAATCACGTGAACATCATCACCATCACCACCACCACCACGCAACTATTCAAGCAATGAAAATAGAAGACATATCATTAGTTAAAAAGAGAGAGCTTGAAGCATGGCTAAAATCCCTACCTAAGGAAATCATTAGAGGAAAAGGGATTATCCGGTTAATGGAGGATCAGGAGTTACATAGCTTTCAATTTTCTTCTGGAAAACTAATCACGAACAAAATGATTTCAAATAATGTAGAGCCGAGTATTATTTTAATAGGAAGCAACTTAAACATAGTAGATATTAAACGATCCTTCGAGAGTAGATTGAACAAATAAAGAAGCCCACAGGGCTTCTTTTTTGTTCATAGTTTAATTTAATGCTTTTTTCAGTGTTTCAAGATTTTTTCTCATTAAACTGAAATAGTCTTCATTATTTTTAATATCATCTTCTGTTAATGACTCGAGGTTGTGAAGGGTAAGTGCTTCAGCACCGATTTCCTTTTGAACAACTTCGGCAATTTTCCCAGTTACATTTTCTTCAAAGATTACATATTTAATATTGTGTTCTTGAGCAGTTTCAATAATGGTTTGTAATTGTTTCTGAGATGGTTCTTGTGTAGGTGATAAACCTGAAACGCTGATTTGGTTAAGTCCGTATCGCTCTTCCCAATAGCCATAAGCTGCATGTGAAACTAGAATTTCTTTATGTTCAGATTCAGAAATTACGGTTTGGAACTCTTGATCTAAAGCTTGTAACTCTGATTTTAACTGTTGGAAATTTTTTTCAAATTCATCTTGGTGCTTAGGCATTAACTCACTTAATGCATTTTTTATATTTTCAGCAAGAGTAATTGAAAGGATAGGATCAATCCATACGTGTGGATCTTCATCTCCATGGTTATGGTCATGGTCATCTTCTTCATGAGCATGGTCATCTTCTTCATGAGCATGGTCATCTTCTTCATGAGCATGGTCATCTTCTTCATGAGCATGGTCATCTTCTTCATGAGCATGATCATCTTCTTCATGAGCATGGTCATCTTCTTCGTGAGCATGATCATCTTCTTCATGAGCATGGTCATCTTCTTCGTGAGCATGCTCATCTTCTTCATGAGCATGATCATCTTCTTCATGAGCATGATCACCTTCTTCATGAGCATGGTCATCTTCTTCGTGAGCATGATCATGGTCAGCATCAAGAAGTTTTATCCCGGCTCCTGCTTCAATAAACGTAACTTTTTCTTTTTCTAATGATTTTTTAGCTGCATCAACAAATCCTTCTAACCCAACTCCTGAGTATATAAAGGCATCTGCATCAGCAATTTCTGTCATCGTTTTAGCTGTTGGTTCAAATGTATGAGCATCAGAACCTGGAGGAATTACACTAGTTACTGTAACAAACTCTCCACCAATTTTAGTTGTAAAGTATTCTAATGGGTAAATTGTTGTATAGATTGAGAGTGTGTCCTCAGATTCAGTTGATTGCTTCTCACCACACCCTGATAGAAATAATGAAAGTACTAATATAATTGAAAAAATAATAGATTTTGATTTCATGATTCTCTCCTTCACGTTTTTATGTCCCAGAACATTATATCGTAACAGTTCCGATTTGAGAACTGGAAATTTATATTTATTTTATAGATTAGTTAGAAACAACAAACGTTGGTAGTGGATCATGGAATAGAGACCAATCACCATTCATTTCCTCATTTGTTAAAAGGCATGTATCAAGGGACCTTTCTACAGCTTTACAATCCATATCTACGCCAATCATGACTAATTCAGTAATACGGTCACCGTAGGTCTCATCCCATCGCTCTAATAACTCAGGCTCTTCCTGTAATGTTTGAATTCGGTCACTTTCTGAGTAGGCCGCGACCCATTCTCCAGCACCTTGGATCATAATGGAGGTTCCAGCTTGAGAGAGGAGACCTGCCATATTGTTACGAGTAGCTATCCAGAAAAATCCTTTTGCACGAACAACATCAACTGGCCAATCTTCAAGCCAGGCATACAATCGCTCAGGATGGAAGGGACGTTTCCTTCGATAGACAAAAGATGAAATCCCATATTCCTCTGTCTCAGGTGTATGTTCTTCATTTAGTTCCTTAATCCAGCCAGCTCCTTGACTTGCTTTTTCAAAATCAAAAAGGTTTGTGTGAAGAATCTCTGCTAAGTGAACCTGACTAAATGTTGTGGCGATTACTTTTGCTTCTGGATTTAATTTGTTCAATAATGCTTGAAGCTCGACCGTATCTTCAGGTGAAAGTAAGTCAGTTTTGTTTAATAAAATGACATTTGCAAATTCAATTTGGTCAATAATCAAGTCAACTACTTCGCGAGTATCATGCTCATCTGTCGCTTCTTTACGATCTAATAGGCTTTCACCCGATGAGAAATCCTCCCAAAATCGATTGGCATCCACAACCGTTACCATCGTATCTAGTTGGCATTTTTCTGTTAAATCAATCCCAAGTTCCTCATCGATATATGTAAAGGTTTGGGCAACAGGAATCGGTTCACTAATACCTGAGGATTCAATTAATATATAATCAATATCTCCGGAGTCTACTAATCTCTCCACCTCTTTCATTAAGTCGTCTCGCAACGTACAGCAAATGCAGCCATTTTGCATTTCTACTAATTTTTCCTCTGTTCTTGAAAAGCCCCCATTTTTTACAAGATCGGCATCAATATTAATTTCACTCATATCATTAACAATAACAGCGACTCTTAAGCCATCCCGATTTTGTAATATATAGTTTAATAATGTTGTTTTTCCAGAACCAAGATAACCGCTTAAAACAGTTACAGGTATTTGTTTCATAAATAAACCTCCTACGATGCTTTTAGAATATAAATAGTAATAATTACGATTTACATAACAAATAATAGCTGAATTTACTAGAATTTGCAAGAAGTTCATCCTAATGCGATGTCTTCCTTCCCGAACAAGATCTTAAAAATAAAAAAATGACTCCGCTGATGTGAAGTCATTTTTTTATTTGTGAGATTTTTATAGAACCGTACTTAACCAAAAGAATAATGGAATTCCGACAATTAAGTTAAATGGTAACGTTAATCCTAATGAGGATCCAAGATAAAGCCCTGAATTTGCCTCAGGTATCGCCTGACTAATTGCCGCAGGTGCTGCAATGTATGAGGAACTGGCAGTTAAAATGCCTAAAATAAATGCACCACCACTAGACATACCGATCATGGATGCTACAAAAACTCCAACTGTTCCGCCGATAATGGGAAAAATAAAAGCAAATAAAAATGAGCTAATACGGAAACCTTTGATTTCTTTAATTTGTTGAGTCGCAATCATTCCTAAATGAAGAAGGAAAATACATAACAGACCATAAAATAAATCCCCGAATAGCGGCTTGATTTTAAGTAGACCATCATCAGAGGCTACGAGACCTATAAATATTCCACCGAGGAGTAAGAAAATACTTTTACCAAAAAAGGCTTCCTTAAAAGCGTGACCTAATCCAGTATCCCCTTGTATAGTTTTATTTTTGTTAAAAATCTTATATAAAATAATGGCGCCGATAATGGCAGGTCCCTCCATGATAACAAGAATCGCTGAGATATAACTCTCATAAGGTACATCAACCTTCTCCAAGAAACCAAGAGCAGCCACAAAAGTTACCGCACTAACAGAACCGTAGTGTGCTGATATGGCTAATGAGTTGGTTGTATCAAATCGAAACAATTTTCTTAGTAAAAAATAAGCGACAAACAACATAAATAAACTTAAAAACAATGCTGCAATGATGGTAGGGAGCATAGAAATAAAAGATACATGCTTTAATTCAACTCCACCCTTAATCCCGATGGTGAATAAGATAATCATCGTGTACCCTGTATAAAAGGCATCAGGTACTTTTAAATCAGAATTTACAATAACTGCAATGATTCCCATTAGAAAGAAAAGAATCATAGGTGATAATAAGTTCGTTTGAATAATATCGATAATTAGATTCATAGTAGATTCCTCTCTTAATGTTTATTGATAATTTAGTTAATTATAATGAACAGTCCTATATTATTCAATAGTTATGCATCGTATTTAGTATTTAATCGACTTCCTTTTTAATTTTACTGAAAAGTTATAAGATAGTGTTAAAGTAATGAATAGAGGTGAAA
>JBEQAC010000256.1:0-4863 GCA_041640535.1 Bacillaceae bacterium | reverse complement strand
CTTTATTTTACCAAAAGATTGTGAAAAAGGATAAGAAGTTTTTTTGGAAAATATTGAATCCTTACACATAAAAAGTGCCAGGACTAAAATCCTGACACTGCTAATGATTAAATTTAATTATTGAAATAGAATCTTAATCGCTGTTTTTAACTGCACATCATTGTTCTCATCGCGAACGGCCTCGAGGATTTCACTTTCGATACGACTAGCCGTTTCTTTATCGATTTTGCCTGTCACTTCTAACTCATTGGCTGTTTGGAAGGCCTTAACTGCGGTAACCGTTTGTTCACTATAGTAGCCATCTTCACGCCCTGGTTCAAACCCTAACCCTTTTAACATCAGTTGCGCGTTTCGAATTTTTTCGTTATTCATATCAAAAACAAGATCATCCTCAAGCTGAATTGGATTGCTGTAGAAAAACTCAGGCTGTTTCACCGGAATCGTCGGCTCAACTCCTTTTTTATGAATCCAATTCCCCTCTGGCGTTAACCATTTATACATCGTTAATTTAATATTACTTCCATCCTCCATTGGGACAGCTTGCTGAACAGTTCCTTTTCCAAAGGATTTTTCACCAACAATTTCATAGCCGCCTGCTTCTTTTAAAGCTCCAGCTAAAATCTCAGATGCTGATGCACTTCCTTCATTAATTAACACGGTAATCGGGTATCCTTTTTTCTCTTCTAATGTCGAGAAAAAGCGTTGCTTGTTTCCATCACGCTGTTCAATTTGAACATAAGGCAAATCTTTTGTTACCAAATGCTTCAAAATTTGTTCAACACTATCTAATAACCCACCTGGATTTCCACGAACATCAATGACTAATCCATCAAGACCGTCTTTTTCCAGCTCATCAAGACTTGTCACAAAATCCTCTGCTGTTTTTTCAGCAAATGATGTAATTTCAATGTACCCTACATTTTTACCATTATATTTCTTCATGGAAGCATAGACTGTTTCAATTGGGATCGTATCTCGAATCACCTTAATATTTAACAGATCATTCACGCCTGGACGCATAACATCAAGGTTGACCGTCGTTCCTTTTTCCCCGCGAATTTTAAGAACTGCTTCATATAAATCAAGTCCTTCGATTGATTCACCGTCAATTTTAATAATCTGATCATTTGGTTTTAGACCCGCTTTTTCTGCAGGGGAATCCTTGAATGGAGCAACAATCGTCACTCGCCCATCTACCATGCTTACCTCAGCCCCAATTCCTTCAAAGCTAGAATCAAGTGACTGTGTAAATTGCTCAGCCGTATCTTTATCCATATAGACAGAGTAAGGATCCTCAAGAGTTCCTACCATCCCTTTTATTGCACCTTCAATTAAGATGTCTTGATCCACATTTTCAACATAGCGACCTAAGATAAGCTCATATGCTTGTTGAATTTTTGCAAAATCCCCCTCAGTGTTCTCACTTACGGTCCCTGTTTGTCCATTTGTAAGTGGAAGATTGCTGCCCTGTGGTTGATTTTGATTTAAGAAATTTAGTGCTAAATATGTACCTGATGCTCCTAGTACTAATGATAAAGCCATGTACAGTGCTACTAACTTACGACTCAATCCCTTCAGCCTCCCCTTCCATTTGCCCCAAAGTGCCTGTTGTTTTTAGAGCTTCTAATGTTTATCTCATTTCCTTTTGTTTCAGCCTTAATAGCCAACTTAGGAACCCTCAACACTTTGCAGGAAAAGGCACCACACATTCAAGGTGAGATGCCTTTAGTTTTACTATATGAATTGCTTGTACAGTTTATGTTAGAAAAACTTATCTAGAAACAAGCCATAAATAGACCAATAAAGCTCCATTCCTTTATTATAGGATATTTTCAACTGATGTAAAGAAATACCTATCCAAACACCATAAATTCCAACTTATTGACCATCTCGTTTGATTGCATACTGCTTTTTCTCGTCCAATGCCTTTGATATGACTCCAATCAAACTATAGGTTCCTTCAGCATCATGCCCAGCTTCCCAAAGCATCATCCCTCCGAACCCATGGTCAAGGGCTAGATTTGTTTTCTTTTTCATGGTCATTTCCCCATTATAATGATAGGTTGTTCCATTCATTTCTACATGATCACGACCAGCGTTTTCTGAATTTTGATTGATGATGGCTGCATAAGAAACCTGTTTAATCTCTTGATTTTCAGGCTGTGCATAAAACGGAACCCCTAATACCAGTTTTTCATGAGATAGACCATGAGTATTAAATAACTGAGACCAATAGCGGACGATGTTTTCAGTAAAAGGGTAAGGAGATAAATTTGCTGCATCATATCCACCATCCCATTGACCATCATAGGCCATAATATTCACATAATCAACATCCTCAAACATAGAAGGCTCATACACGACACTGTGAATCTCAGTCCCCGCAACACTGTGAATCTTAGCATTAACTGCAACCGAAAGCTCCTTATTCCTTGAGTGAAGCTGGCTGCGTAATTCTCTCATAAAAATAGCAAGATGTTGCGCATCTTCATTTGACCTCGGATGTTCAAAATCAATATCAATCCCATCTAGATTTTCACGTTCTACTAGACTTAGAAGCTCATTCACAAGGTTCTTCCTTGAAGTAGCATTCGTGATCGCCTCCTTAAAATAAGGATACGATTCTCCACCACTTATATGAAACCATCCACCTACTGCTAAAAGCACCTTGGTGTCATGTTCATGTGCTTTAGATACCATCGTTCTTAGGTTGTTCATAGCCGTTTCACCATTCATTAATAGCTGACCTTCCCCCGTTGGATGAGCGAATGAAAAAATCACATGTGTTAATTTTGAATAATCAATTTTACTTGGATCACGAAAATCCTGTATATATGCCATTAGTACAGGCTTCTCCTCCTTATCAACTGTAGGCACTTGCTTTTGTTCTAGCCTTTTTTGAGATAGTGAGTTTTTATTTATGATAAGGTTTTTATCCACTTGATTTTTATTAGAATGATAGAATGCTCCCGTTAAAAAGCCTCCTGTAAAAGTAATGCAAGCTACCAGTACAAGGAGTAGATCACGCTTTTTCATGTTTTATCCTCCTACGCTTTTTAAGAATTGTATCAAAAAAGAAGTGAATCGAGAGATGGTAAAACAAGTAAATGGCTTATGTTAAAATTTCGACAGCATCCAAAGTGACTATTACCAATACTTTCGGTAATTTCCGAGGAAATTTTACAATTGTATTACATTTTTCGATAAGTTTTGATTTTTCAGAATATATTTGTTAATATGAACATAACATGATACAGATATAAAATTAATATACTCACAGTAAAATATAAGAAAATGAGCAATTGTCCACAAGCAATGCCTCTAGGAATGACAAACAAGATCTTTGTTCTAGATTTGGATTTACTCATTACAATGGGGAGGTAAATCATGAAAAGAGGAACAAAAGTATTTTACGATGATAAGATGTTTCAGGTTTTTCATATCTATGAAAGTGGTTATTGCGAACTTAAGGAGATCTCAAGACATACCAATATTATTCTAGTACACGAAGATGAAATTATGACAATGATGGTTGAAAGTAGTTAGATACTTAACGATCAAAAGTGGACAATTTGCTCGTTTGACATTTTCAACATCATCCTTCCATTCCACACGTTTAAACCTCAATCTCTCTTACTCTATTAAGGAACTCCTATGGGCCATGCTCCCCACCATTACTCAATCATTCTAAAGAAACTAATACTTCAGATTGCGAATTACGAATTTTGCTTATTAAGTAGTTTGCAAACCATTTCTGCTTCCTCCGTATCGATTTCATGTAGGTATGAGAATTAATAGGCGGAGAATTTCCTGCTAATGTATATTGAGGAAGTTAAAGAAGCGGAGGTAAGCGGAGATATTCCGATTAACTGCTCTAAATAAGACAAAATCCAAAGATTTAGATAATATAAACGGAAATACTCCCCTTATTTTTAAGGAAATATGATTATTTCCCAATTTAGCCGGAATTTTACCGTTTATTTTTCATCCACAGGGAGCTCAACATTCAGTTATAACAGTATACTTAAATATTTTTCTGTATATCAATTTGCAAGTAAAATTGAAGTGTATTTTGCTGCGGTGCACTGGCTATTACACCCCCACATTTTAATATACAAATTGCACTACAAATTCCCCTAAAATAATTATCAAAATCCCTTTATATCAACAAAAATAGACCTCCAAATTACCATACAATTTGGAGGTCATTTTGTATTACATTTTTAATGTTTGCGATAGTTAACGGAACCCGTTACAACTTTCGATGTCTGCTTTACCTTCTTACAAATCATCAAACCCATTTACATCTGAAGTTTTTGTATATTGTCTTGATTTCTGTTCAAAGAAATCTGTTTTCCCAAGGTCAACCTCTTGATAAGCGATAATCCAACGCATTGGATTTTTAATTGGCGCATCTGGGAACACTTTACGACCATGACCAATTTGATTACAGCGTTTATTCGCCATATATTGAATGTATTGTTCAAGCTCACTCATCGTAATGCCATCAATTTTATTTCCGATGACCTCTCGTCCCCATTCAATCTCAAGCTCTGCAGCCTTTCGAAAGGTTTCAACTGCAAAATCCTCTAACTCTTTTGTGTTGTACTCTGGATTTTCATGTAAAACCTCTTTATAGATTTTTTCGAAAAGCCCAACATGAATTTGCTCATCACGGTTGATGTAATTAATCATCGTTGATGTTGCAACCATCTTTTGATTTCGAGCAAGATTATAAAAGAATGCAAATCCTGAATAGAAAAATAAGCCCTCAAGAATCACATCATAAACAATTGATTTTAGGAAGTTTTCAACAGACGGATGATCAGAAAAAGCTTGATAGCCATTTGTGATAAAATCATT
>JBEQAC010000255.1:0-4875 GCA_041640535.1 Bacillaceae bacterium | reverse complement strand
TCGACCGAGATAAATCAAACAAAAGCTGTCAAAAATGCTATGGGTTATGTTGCATTTGGGGCAGCTTGATTTGTTTTTTGAGGGAACAGGAGTGTGGATCAAGATAAAAGTAGGGGGCTGGCTGGTTGCCAAAATAATCCGTGGGTGTAGCGAAAAGTGGGAACAACCAAGAGGATCATGTTCCCAAAATCAATGGGTGTAGCGAAAAGTGGGAACAACCAGGGGGATCATGTTCCCGAAATCAATGGGCGTAGCGAAAAGTGGGAACAACCAAGGGAATCATGTTCCCAAAATCGATGGGTGTAGCTAGAAGTGGGAACAACCAGAGGGATCATGTTCCCGAAATCAATGACTGTAGCGAAAAGTGGGAACAACCAAGGGGATCATGTTCCCAAAATCGATGTGTGTAGCGAAAAGTGGGAACAACCAAGAGGATCATGTTCCCAAAATCAATGGGTGTAGCTAGAAGTGGGAACAACCAGAGGGATCATGTTCCCGAAATCGATGGGTGTAGCTAAAAGTGGGAACAACCAAGGGAATCATGTTCCCAAAATCGATGGGTGTAGCTAGAAGTGGGAACAACCAGAGGGATCATGTTCCCGAAATCAATGAATGTAACGAAAAGTGGGAACAACCAAGGGGATCATGTTCCCGAAATCGATGGCTGTAGCGAAAAGTGGAAACAACCCTATGGAGCGTGTGATAGGTATAGATAAAAAGATACCAATGATAGTTTGAATAAAAAAACGGAATCAAAAACCTGATCCCGTTAGCTCGTTATTTTTACGTTCGTTCTCTTATCAGTAAAATCAACCTCTTTATAATAACTTTCCTTAACAAGTAGATTCGGACCAAGGCATTTGATCTCATGGCAGTGACAGCTTATTTCAGCTGCGAGTTTTGAATTTGTCCATGTTTCATAAGCCTCTTGTAATGGTGTCGTCACAATGTTTCCAAGAGCGGGTGCATCACCAAAGTCAGTGACAATAATATCGCCATTAAAAATATTTACATTCAAACGAGAGCGACCGTCAGGATCATTTCGAACCGTCACGTTTTTACTAGTATAGAGACGATAGAGTAATTCATGATCTTCCGCTAAAGAGTTACATCCGTAAAATGGAAGTGTTCCGAATAACATCCACACATTATCATCTCGAACATCCAATAAGTGATGTATCGCTTGACGAAGTTCTGAAAGTGTAAGGGTCTCAAGTGCACTAGCGAAGTCACTTGGGTACATCGGATGAACCTCGTGTCTTCCACATTTCATTTCATGTACGATTTGATGATGGATTTTTTCAATATGAGGAAGTGTTCTTTTGTTCAACATCGTTTCAGCTGAGACCAAGATTCCTGCATTGGATAATTCCTTAGCATTTTCAATCATACGGTCAAAATATCTGATTCTTTGAGCAATCGATGGTTTTTTCTCCATTCTTTCAAAACCACCCTCAACAAAATCTTCAATGGTACCCCAATTGTGAGAAATATGAAGAACATCGAGATAAGGGATAATGTCATCATAACGGGATAACTCAAGTGTTAGATTTGAATTAAGTTGAGTACGAACCCCTCTTTCGTGGGCATACTTTAAAAGAGGAATAACATAAGAATTAACCGATTTAGTGGAAAGCATCGGTTCTCCACCCGTAATACTTAACGTACGAAGCTTTGGAATTTCGTCTAGTCTTTCTAAAATTAGTTCTATCGGTAAGGCTTCGGGGTCTTTGGTTTGCAAGGTGTATCCGACCGCACAATGCTCACATCTCATGTTACAGAGTGTTGTTGTCGTAAATTCAATATTTGTTAAGTGTAAGGACTTGTATTCTTCTATGTCTAAATAAGCTTCCCAAGGGTCATACTTAGGGGTAATTTGCTTTTTAATAATGGATGTCATGTTAAACTCCTTCTTTAAAAAATAGCCAAACGCCACGTTAAATTATGAGAAAAATAATGAAAGTTGTCAATCGAATTTAAATTATATACGATAGGAAAAAGGAGAGATAACAAAAATGGGAAATGCGATACATGACAAGGATTCACAATTATCATATTTAAAGGATCGCCTAAATATGTTTTTAGATGTGATTGATTCACTTGATCCAGAATCAACGGACGTTGACGATATCGATCGATTATTAAAAATGTTGGATGATTTAGAGTTGAAGTATGATCAATTTAAAAATGACTGGGAATAATAAGCCTTTTTAGAGGAAAGAGTTGATATGAACTTTTCCTCTTTTTTTATTAAGAAATTGGAAAATAGCTGTAATCGTTTGCATATGTCTTTCGTAAACCTAGATCTAGCGTTATAATTATTTTGTAATTAGTGTGTCAGAAAAATCGCATTTATTTTCGGGGATCTATTTTTATCGGAACAGGGGAAGGGGTATGACGATGGAGAAGCTTCAGGAAAGTATGTATAAGTTAATTGTTGAAACATCGACTAGATTGCCAAAGGATGTACGTAAGGCGATCGCACAAGCAAAGGCACGTGAGAATGCAGGGACTCGTTCTGCGATGTCATTAGCAACGATCACGAACAATATTAAAATGGCGGACGAAAATGTCTCACCAATCTGCCAGGATACTGGCTTACCAACATTTAAAATTAAAACTCCAGTTGGAGTAAATCAAATAAAAATTAAAGAAGCGATCTATAAGGCAATCGCACAAGCAACAAAGGATGGAAAGCTAAGACCGAATTCAGTGGATTCACTTACAGGGGAAAATAGTGGAGACAATCTCGGACTTGGTGTTCCAGTTATCAAATTCGAGCAATGGGAAAAAGACTATATTGATGCAAGGCTAATTCTTAAGGGTGGTGGCTGTGAGAATAAAAATATTCAATATAGCTTACCATGTGAGCTCGAAGGAATTGGAAAAGCTGGAAGAGATTTAGATGGAATACGTAAATGCATCATGCATTCCGTTTACCAAGCACAAGGACAAGGCTGTAGTGCAGGGTTTATCGGAGTAGGAATTGGTGGAGATCGAACTTCTGGATATGAGCTTGCGAAAGAGCAGCTGTTCCGTAGTGTAGATGATGAGAATGCACATGAAGATTTAAAGAAACTTGAAGAGTATGTCATGGAAAATGCAAATAAATTAGGGATTGGTACAATGGGATTTGGTGGGGAGACTACCCTACTTGGTTGTAAAATCGGTGTCGGCCATCGTATTCCAGCGAGTTTCTTTGTTTCAGTTGCTTATAATTGCTGGGCTTTCCGTCGTTTAGGCATTACGCTTGATCAAGAGTCTGGTGACATTAAAGAATGGCTATACCAAGAAGGCGAGGAAATTAGCTTTAAAGATGAAAAGGAAGAAGAAAAGCAAGAAGATACACAAGTTGTTGAGCTACAAGCTCCAATTTCTGAAGAGCAAATTCGTCAATTAAAGGTTGGAGATGTTGTTAAAATTAATGGCCGTATGTTTACTGGTCGTGATGCGATTCATAAATATTTAAGTGAGAATGATGCTCCTGTTGATCTAAATGGGCAAGTTATTTATCACTGCGGACCTGTTATGTTAAAGGATGAAGATGGGAACTGGCATGTGAAGGCAGCGGGTCCTACAACCAGTATCCGTGAGGAGCCGTATCAAGGGGATATTATGAAGAAGTTTGGGATCCGCGCGGTAATTGGTAAAGGTGGAATGGGTCCTAAAACACTTGCTGCATTAAAAGAACATGGTGGAGTATACTTGAATGCAATTGGTGGTGCTGCACAATATTATGCAGACTGTATTAAGGGTGTCGATGGAGTGGACTTAATGCAATTTGGTATTCCAGAAGCTATGTGGCACCTAAACGTTGAAGGATTTACTGCTGTTGTTACTATGGATTCACATGGAAACAGCCTACATCAGGATGTGGAAAAATCATCTTTAGAGAAGCTTGCGCAGTTTAAAGAGCCTGTTTTTAAATAAATTAATAAGAGGTTGTCCATTTTTAATATGGGCAACCTCATTGTTTTTGGTCCTCTTCCTCGTAAAAAGGCTTATTAACATAATGGTACATGAACCCCATAAGAAACGTACCGCCAATTAAATTTCCAATCGTAACTGGAATTAAGTTTCGAATGACGCCAGCAAACGAGATGGTTTCTGGATGCTTTAGAACAAGGGCGATTGCAAAGGTACACATATTGGCAATACTATGTTCATAACCAGAAATGAAAAAGCAGAAAACAAATAACACCATGGTAAATAGTTTTGCACCGTCTCCTTCAATTGACATTGGAATAAAAAATGCTAAACACACAAGCCAATTACATAAAATAGCACGAAAAAACAACTCCGAAATAGGGGCAATTATTTTATTTTCTGCAACACTTAATAAAAATCCATTAACCGTATAATCATCAAATAGTCCGGTCGTATAGATTAGAAAAGCAAATACAACAGCACCGAGAATATTCCCAATATAACTCATCGTCCAGAGCTTCACGACGAAGCTCCAACTCATTTTCTTTCGTAGAGCAGCATAGGTGTAATAAAAGGTATTCCCTGTAAATAGATCGCCTCCACCATATGCGATTAAAATAATGGCAGCCCCAAAAGTTACTGCCGCCATTGGATATGTAAATGGAGAGTGTTCATTATAAAAAATACTCCCAGTTCTAAAGGCAACAATCACGCCAAACCCGATAAACATACTTGCGAGCATGGACCTCGAAATGTAATGAATCGGGTTCTCGAGATATATTTTTTTCTTTTTTAACGCTAGTTCTTCAACGCGTTTCAATGCTTTAATTTCCATATGAGCGAACCTTTCTTAAGGGAGTTAATCTTGGTTATTTTAACCATGAATGGTAAGGAGTATGTGTGGTGATTGGAAAACTCTTCCCAGAATTGAACTGCCTTTTTTTGCAA
>JBEQAC010000254.1:0-4883 GCA_041640535.1 Bacillaceae bacterium | reverse complement strand
TTTATAACGTGAGACGCTACATAGATGAAGCTAAACTAACGGCTAAAGAGAAAGTATATGAGCGTTATACCGAAAGCAGCCAAACCATGAAAAAAGCTGGGCAAGTGTTAAAAATATGGGGTTTGTGTAGTAATGGAACAGAAACGGTAATAGAATTCTTTCCTGCCCCAATTTTAGAGTCGTCATTTTAATTCATCATAAAAATTTTCCACGTTACTATGATCATGAAGACCTTTACCTCGATATGTTCCTCAAAAATTTGAATGCAATCCGATAACCAATTCCCATATGAGTGAAAGACCGTTTATTATAGATGGAATCAATTACAACACAATATAAATTGTGTTGTGTTAATAGTGTGTATCTGATATGATTAGACCGTTTAACGCAACACAATTTAAACTGATTAGGGATTTAATCAATGCAACACAATTTATTTGTAGAAAGAAAGGTGATCGTTTTGGCCATACGTGATGTTTATCCAATTAAGTACTATAGCAAGGAAGGTTTTGTCGAACGAAAGTTGGAAATCAATGAAGAGGACTTGGAGGAAATTATTGAGGATTACTTGCGGAGGAATACGGAATTTGATTTTGATGAAATTGAAATCGTAAATAACCGCCCGATGAACATTTGGCTCTACGCCTTGTGTAGAACATATATTGACCCTGATGATCCAGATAAAGAAGAAGCTTTGAATGATGCAGAAGTAGAAATTATTGGGGATTACGATGGAAACCCGACATTTTGAATAGTTCCTATTCCGCCTTTTCGGGGGGATGGGCAAAAATACCTTGAAATAGAGTAATAGGTGAAAACATGGACACACAGATTGATAAATTTGCTGAATACCTAAAAAAGAATAGTAAAAGCCAAAACACAATTAAAGGGTATTTACTGGATATTAAACAGTATTTTGTATGGTTTGGCGAATCCTTCGGGCAAGTATGTTCAGCATTGTATCGTCAAAATGTAATCGATTATGTAAGTTTCTTGAAAAATATTAGACTCAACAACGCCAAGACCATTAATCATAAACTTAGCAGCCTTCGCAGTTACAACGAATTTTTGATCAATATCGGCGTTCAAAATGATATGGTGATTCAAAAAGAAGATATGATCAAAATTCAAACGGCATACGCTTCCCCTACCCAGGTGACGGAACTTGAGGTAAAACAATTTTTACAAAAGGTACTTGAGAGTAAAAACAAGCGTAATTATGCCATTGTTGTTCTCTTGGCTTATACGGGGATGCGTATTTCTGAATCGCTTGCTGTCAGATTAGGCGATTTTAGTTTACAAACGGGTGAATGCATGATCAGGAACGGAAAAGGAGAAAAACAAAGAACCGTTCTATTAAACTCTAAAATCATCAATGCTCTTCGAGAGTATTTAAGAGATCGAGAAAACTATAGATTGGCGAAGGAATCAGATTTTTTGTTTGTCAGCAAAAAAAATAAATGTCTGGAACGAACCGTGGTCAATCGTATTTTTCAACAGTTCAGTCCTAAAATTACCCCCCATCAACTTCGTCATTTTTTCTGTACGAATGCAATTGAAAAAGGGTTGAGTATTCATGAAGTCGCTAATCAAGCTGGACACTCCAACATCAACACCACCTTACTTTACACAAATCCAGATAAGATGAAGTTGAAACGTAAGATGGAACTTTTATAGTCATGGAGAAAACAGATTTAAAGGTGATGTATTGATGCCTGTTGAATTTTTGAGTCGTGAACAAAAAGCCCATTACGGAAGATTTACGGAAAGCCCAACACCTGAACAGCTAAATAAATATTTTTGGTTGGATGACCAAGATCGTTCCATTATTTCTCAGATGCGTAACGAACATAATCAATTAGGTTTTGCTATCCAACTAGGAACGGTAAGATTTTTGGGTACTTTTTTATCGGTTCCAACAGCTGTTCCTTCAAGCGTATCTTTATATGTCGCTCAACAACTCGGAATGAACGAAACCGTTCTATCTCTATACAAAAACGAAAGAACTGCCCGCCATCACGCACAGGAAATTAAACAACGATATGGTTATCGGGATTTTACTGATCAACCGTTTCATTTCAGACTCGTTAGGTGGCTTTATACGCGTTCCTGGATTTCGGCGGAGCGTCCTAGTGTATTGTTCGACCTTGCCACGGCCAAATGTGTTGAAAATAAAATTTTATTACCTGGTGTCACTGTGATGGAAAGGTTGATTGCACAAGTCAGAGACAGAGCGAACGCTCGTATTTGGCAGAAACTCGCACAACTCCCTAACGATGAGCAACTAGGGTTGTTGGAAAATCTTCTTGCAACTGATCCAGGTAGCAGAAGAACAGGTCTTGATATACTTAGGCAACCCCCAACCCATGCAACTGCAAATGGATTACTCAAGGCCATTCATAGACTTGAGAGGCTTCGCGAAATAGGTTCTGCGAATTGGAACCTTTTTGGCATTCCGATGGGGAGAATTTCGGCACTATCACGTTATGCTTCTATGGCAAGGGCGCAAACCATAGCACGTATGAATGATGAAAGGCGTATAGCCACCCTCGTCTCGTTTGTCACTGTTTTTTCCACCCGCGCCCAAGATGATGTGATTGAAGTCATGGAGATTATTTTTACGGAAGTATTTAGAAAATCGAACAATAAGGGAGGAAAGAAAAGACTTAGAACGATTAAAGATTTAGATTCGGCTGCGAGGAAATTGCGAGACATTTGTTCGCTTTTACTTGATGAAAAAATATCTGATACGGAATTACGAAAAACGATTTTTTCTAAATTTCCAAAGGAGATATTAAAAACATCATTACAGACGGTAGATCATTTAACAAAGCCCTCTGACCTATCTATAGCGCATGAAGAATTGTTTAGCAACTACTCGAACATACGCAAATTTTTGCCCAAACTCATGTCTGTTCTAAATTTCCAAGCCACTCCTTCTGGCCAACAAGCGTTGCAAGCATGGAATTTCCTTTCTGTAAATGAAAAAAGGACTGGTAGAAATAAATATAAAGATGCCCCATTAGAGGGAATGTCATCTTCATGGAGAAAGCTCGTGTTGAAAGATTCCATTCAGAGAATCAATCCATGCGCGTATACGTTTTGGGCAATTGAGAAGATGAACGAAGCCCTGAAAAGACATGATATTTATATTGACCCTAGTGAACGATATGGTGATCCCAGAGCTCAACTATTACACGGTGAATCATGGGAATCCGTTAAACCCCATATTTTAAGAACACTCGATTGGTCTTCATCGGGCAAAGAAGAGTTACAGAAGCTGAGTGTTAAGCTCGATAAAACCTACCGAAAAATTGCTGAAAGTTGGGAAAACCATACCGATGTTCGCATTGAACATGACAGAATCATTCTTTCACCATTGGAAAAACTGGAAGAACCCACATCGTTAAAAAAGCTAAGGAAGCAAGTGCAATCTCTCATGCCTCATACTGACTTACCTGAACTCATTCTGGAGCTTCATCAATGGGTTCCTTTTCTGGATGCCTTTACCCATATTAGTGAGGGCAATTCAAGAATGAATAACCTTTCCATCAGTATATGTGCCGTCTTGATAGCTCAGGCTTGTAACATAGGCCTTGAACCCGTCGTTCAACCTGGAATACCTGCTCTTGAATATGACCGTCTGACATGGGTAGAACAAAACTATTTTCGTTCAGAAACTATCACTCAAGCCAACCATTTGTTGGTTGAATATCACTCTAAAATGGGATTAGCACAGATTTTTGGAAGTGGTGAAGTAGCTTCTGCTGACGGTCTTCGATTTGT
This sequence comes from Bacillaceae bacterium, assembly GCA_041640535.1. Taxonomy (GTDB): domain Bacteria; phylum Bacillota; class Bacilli; order Bacillales; family Bacillaceae_L; genus Litchfieldia. The sequence goes on along the minus strand of JBEQAC010000254.1, from coordinate 1,097 downwards.
TACACCCAATAAAACCACACATTCAGGACCGAATCCAAAATACTTCGGGGTAGGTCGAGGGGTAACTTTTTATAATTTTACAAGTGATCAGTTCACTGGTTTACATGGAATCGTGATCCCTGGAACGATAAAGGATTCATTATATCTGTTGGAGCTTGTCCTGGAACAACAAACACCATTGCAACCGAGAGAAATTATGACCGATACCGCAGGGTATAGTGACATCATATTTGGTTTATTCGCTTTGTTAGGTTATCAGTTCAGCCCAAGACTTTCAGACATTGGTTCATCAAGATTTTGGAGAATGGATGCTAGTGCTGATTACGGAGTTTTGAACGTGATTTCAAAAAACAGAATCAATCAGGATATTATCGTTCGCTATTGGGATGATTTTTTAAGGGTAGCCGGTTCTCTTCAATTGGGAACTGTAAATCCAACACAGCTTATTAAAGCATTGCAACGTGGTGGAAAACCAACGATGTTAGGCAGAGCAATTGGGGAGTTCGGGCGAATTTTCAAAACACAGCATAACCATACCTTTATCACTGATCCAGCTTACAGAAGAAAGATTCTTACTCAATTAAACCGGGGAGAATCCCGTCATAGTTTGGCAAGAGCATTGTTTTATGGCAAACGTGGAGAGTTACATCAAAGTTATCGTGAAGGTCAAGAGGATCAATTGGGAGCATTAGGACTTATTGTGAATGCCATTGTGATATGGAATACACGTTATATGGCCTTGGCTCTGGAAGCTATACGTAAAAAAGGGAAACCGATTGATGAATCAGACATACAAAGGCTATCAGCCCTTGGTTATGAACACATTAACATTGTGGGAAGATATTCGTTCAACCTTCCAGAAGAAGTTGAAAACGGAGCATTACGTTCATTAGTGAATATTGAGGATGTATTGGGGGATGTGTAGTTACAAATTCTATTGCCGTTTCTGTTCCGTTGCTACACAAACCCCAATCAATGGTAAGTATACCTCTAATAATGGATCTCCCAGCAATAGAAGCATCAATCCCCCATACGGATGGAAAGGGGATACTAACTTTGGTTGTCTGTGCAATTTTCAAAATTAACCTCTCCTTGAT
>JBEQAC010000253.1:0-4892 GCA_041640535.1 Bacillaceae bacterium | reverse complement strand
AAATTGTGGATTCTGTTGGTGAAATAACCGGAGAAGGGTTTGTTGTATGTAATAACATCCCCGTAACAGAAGAAGGACGCCCAGTTTTTGAGTATCGCTTTAAAAATAGGACTGGGTTAATCGAAAAGGAACCAGGCTTTGTTGCTATAAGTGTTCTTAGACCAATTAATAGTGATACATATGTCATTTTTACATTATGGAAAAACGAGAACTACTTTCAGCAATGGAAGCAATCGAAATCCTTCAATCAAGCTCACAAGAAAAAGGAAACAACAGCAGATGGGATAGAGTTACAAAAGACTATTTTTCCACGTCCATCCTATGTAACAACTTTTATGAGCTTATCTGAATCTTAGTTATGCACAACCCAAAATTCTATATAGGATAATTTTAATAGACATATCACACCCTAATAATTAGGAGGTGATATGCATGAAGAAAGACAATAACCTGAATGCTACTACAAATACTAAACAAAACGAGCAAGAAGATCCTGCAAAGATGACCGAGATGCAACCGATGGATCAATTTACAAACATTGTTTATGAAACTGTTGATAGTATGAGAGATGATAATAATAATGAAAGCTGAAGGAACGCCTACTAGGCGTTTTTTATTTTTCTTCCCTTTAAGTTTTATATTAAAAAATTTATTCAAAAATAATATTTTTTCAAAAAAAGTGTTGTTTTTCTTTTTCGAAATGGTTAAAATATTCAACATATTCCTACAATTCATTCGGAAATCTTTTTACATCTCGGAGGGAAAACATGATTACATTTTTTGGAGCAATAATATTATTACTTTTAGGATATATCATTTACGCTAAATTTGTTGAACGAGTTTTTGGAATTAATGATGCGAATCAAACACCAGCATATTCAAAATCTGATGGAATGGATTTTGTTCCAATGAGTTGGTGGAAAGGCAGTCTGATCCAATTACTTAATATAGCTGGACTTGGTCCAATTTTCGGGGCGGTTGCAGGAGCATTATACGGTCCAGTAGCATTTATATGGATTGTTATTGGCTGTATCTTTGCCGGTGCTGTCCATGATTATTTTTCAGGCATGCTGTCATTAAGACATAATGGTGAACAATTCCCATCCCTTGTCGGACGATATTTAGGGAAATATGTTAAATCATTTATTAATGTTGTATCTCTTGTTTTAATGATCTTAGTCGCAGCCGCATTCACTGCTGGACCTGCGAAGTTAATCTCACAAATCACTCCATTAAGTTTCACAGTTGCATTAGCACTTATTTTTGTTTATTTTCTATTAGCAGCATTATTACCTGTCAATCGAATTATCGGGAAAATCTATCCGATCTTTGGGGCAATTTTAATCATAATGGCCTTAGCCATTGCAGTAGCACTACTTTTTACAGATAAACAAATTCCTAATCTTACATTCTCTAACTTACATCCAGGTGAGTTACCAATCTGGCCACTCCTTATGGTTACAATATCTTGTGGTGCGATATCTGGATTTCACTCAACCCAGAGTCCGATTATCGCTTCTACATTGAAAAAAGAATCTGATGGTCGAAAGGTTTTCTATGGTGCCATGATTGCCGAAGGAATTATTGCGTTAATCTGGGCTGCAGCTGGAATGACATTCTTCGGAGGAACAAATGGCTTACAAGCAGCATTACAAGCAGGTGGACCTTCAGGTGTTGTGAATGAAATTTCTACTACATTATTAGGAACTTTTGGTGGAATCTTAGCTATATTAGGGGTTATCATTTTACCAATCACAACAGGAGATACAGCATTACGGTCCTCTAGAATGATGTTAGCTGAAATGATTGGAAAGTTCTTTAAAACGGAGGGGAAAAAGCTAGTCATATTCGCAACGATTCCTGTTGGAATCACTACGATTTTGTTAGCTACCATTGATTACTCATTCCTATGGAGATATGTTGGATGGACCAATCAGGTTGTTGCAACAGTCATGCTCTGGACAGCAACGATGTATCTATTAAAGAATTTCAAACTTCATTGGATATGCGGGATACCGGCTCTATTTATGACAGGAGTTGTCTGTACGTATATTTTCTATGCTCCAGAAGGACTTCGTCTGGATTATCATCTATCCCTAATTATTGGACTAATCCTAACGTCAATCGTTCTAGTTTGGTATATAAGTCAAATCAATAAGTATCGACGTCTACAAATGAATTCTAGAGTAAACTCTGCTGCTTAATTCTCAAAAAAGTGACCTAATAAATTTTTTAGGTCACTTTTTTCTCACTCATTTTCTTTTCTAAGTTCAAAATTTTATTATATTCTTCCTCACTAAACACATGCAGCTTTCTTAAAAGAACAGAATACAGTACAATCTTCTTGTTCACCCTGCTCATATAAATCATCTCCCGCTTTTATTTACATTATATTGAGAGATGTAAAAAAAGTTTCCTTAACCCAATAAAAAGAATTAAACTTTTAGTGACTTCGGTTTTGATAAATTTTTTGCGCTGATGCTCTTCCCCATTCTATGTAATCTTCTCCAAGTAATTGTTCACATAGAATTGATCCCACTTCAATAAACTTATCAAGATCTTCAGTTGAAATTCTCTCTGTTGCATCAATCATTCGTAGCTTAGGCGCTCCTCCATCCTGTTCAATCAGTTGATGAATGTATTCTCTCCCCTTATCAGTAAGGAAAATTTCCTTTTTACGAGCATCTTTACCACCTTTTATATGAACCAACAGATCCTTTTCTAATTTTATTAGTTGACGAGAAATACTCGAAATATTTAATTGAATAAGATAAGCTAGATCTGACATAATGATTTTTTCATTAAATTGCAATAACCATAAAATTCGAAACCCTGCATTCGAAATTTTCGTTTTATCCACACGTCTTCTAATATCTTCCTCTAAAGCAGCATTAAGACCTCGAATAATAAAGGTAAGAATATGCCCTCTCGCATACAAATCTTCCTGGTAAGCCAAAAAATCATCCCCAAACCCGAGTTTTAATACAATTATTTCCAAAAACAACTAATCTAATTCTATTTGAACATTTATAGGACTTACCTCACATTTTATTATTTATTATCTGTTATAAATCATGTACTTATGGCAAAAATGCTAGTGAATCTATCATATGGAAAAATTAAAAACCAAGGTGGAGTAAAGTTCAAATGATTCAAATCACAAAAATCCAATTATTTGCACTGATCATGATCTTTGAAATTGGAAGTACTACCCTCTTCGCTTTAGGAATAGGGGCTAAACAAGATACGTGGATTGTTATCCTTATTTCCTCGATGGTAGGTTTTATTCTTTTACTTGTTTATACTCAAATACCTAAATATTTTCCTGGTCAACACTTCGGGGATATTTTAAATAAGGCTTTAGGGAAAAAAATAGGTAAACCTTTACTATGCCTGTTTGGATTTTATTTTATCGAAGGTGCTACCCATAATTTTTATGAGTTTGGTGTACTAATTAACATGACTGCATTACCTTCGACTCCACTATTAGCCATATTGTTTATCTTTATATTTGCTATTTTTTATATTCTTCATTTAGGGTTCGAAGTATTTGCACGAATCTGTGAAATTTTATTACCCATTTTCCTAATATTTCTAATTTTAATTTATTTTTTTGCATTATTTTCTGGTGAATTTGACTTTTCTGCATTACAGCCTGTTTTAGGAAATGGTTTTAGACCTATTATTGAAGAATCATATACAGTAATCGCATTTCCATTTGGAGAAATGGTTGTTTTCCTTATGTTTTGGCATTATGTAAAAGAACATCAAGTAATTCGAAAAACGGCTGTCCTTGCAGTAGGATTTTCTTCATTATTACTTACACTTTCTTTGATTGTAATCATTTCAGTACTAGGACCGGAATTAGCTGCAAACGCTGAAATACCATTATTAGAAACGATATTATCCATTAATATAGGCGATATTCTTACAAATTTAGATAGTATTGCTGTGTTAATCATGTTTATCGGGGGTTTTTTTAAAACTACATTGCATATTTATGGATTTGTATTAGCTATGACTTGGCTATTTAACACAAATAAATCACAATGGATTATGTACATCACTTGTTTATGTCTCCCTTTCTTTGTTATACATCGTTTTTCAGGCCTAGTTCAACAGCGATGGAAAGGAGATTTTCGTATTTTAGAGATTCATGTCATTTCCTTCCTTCCTGTCTTACTACTACTTATTATTGTCCTATTAAATAAAAAGGAAAATAAATCAAAAAGTAAGAAAAGACCTCCGAAGGAGTTATCTAACCAATGAACCGTATTTCAAACATTCAATTATTTACATTGATTATGATATTTGAAATTGGAAGTACTACCCTTTTTGCCTTAGGAATTGGTGCGAAACAAGATGCGTGGATTGTAATTATCACTGCATCACTAGTTGGTTTTTTCTATTGTGGGTATATACACAAATTTCTAAATATTATCCTAATAAAAACTTTCATGTAATTTTGAACGAGGTTTTAGGTAGAAAGCTAGCTATACCTTTGCTATTTCTATTTGGTCTATATTTTTTAAGTGGGGCCAGTTTTAATTTTTATGAATTCGGTCATCTTATTAAGATAACCGCATTGCCAAATACCCCCTTACTTTTTATTTTATATATATTTATTATTGCATCCCTTTATATTCTTAATTTAGGGTTTGAGGTATTTGCGCGAACTTCTGAAATTTTATTTCCTATTTTTTAATTTTTCTCATTACAGTTTTTCTCTTAACCATTAATCATTATTTTTTTAAAGAGAAAAAAATCAAGCTTCAAGAAAGGAGAAAAACATGACAACCATTCTGCAAATACTAAAGGATGATTTTTTATCTGGCTTTTTGATAATAGGAGGATCTATTTATATTGGAATATTATTGGTCATGATCCTTTTT
>JBEQAC010000252.1:0-4893 GCA_041640535.1 Bacillaceae bacterium | reverse complement strand
ACAAACCTATTGGAAGTATGTTATTTTTGTTTTTTATATAGGACATAAACGACCAAAAGACAACGGTCTCACCAAACGGAAAGGATACCACATTAGGAAACGTAGTTGCCAATACAGGCTTCCAACCCTGTTCTAAAACTGGTTGTAAGTTTCTAGTGTCCGGAAGGTTTCCTACAAAAACGAAAATAATGAAGAGAAAAATCCCAAGGAACATATATGGAGCAAATATTTCACCAGTCCTTGCGAGTACTTCCAAACCCATGACAACCGCATAGATGATAATCATCATCATCATCATAAGAATCACAATTAATGGAGTATCTTCTAATACTGTTGTAATGAGTAACTCACCGAAATCTCTTAAAACCCTTGCCGCAATGTAGATAAAGTAAGAGATATACAAAATCCCAATCACTTTACCTGCCATTTTTCCGACGATAGACTCAATCACATCAAATAAATGTTTGCCAGGATGCTCTTTCCCTAAATAACCGTAAATAGAAAATAAACAAAGACCTCCTACCATGCCTAATAAAACCGCGATCCAAGCATCTTGTTTTGCATCCATCCCAATCCCTACTACAACGGCGCTTCCTAGCTGCATGAGGACCATAAGGATAAAAAATTGAAAAGGGGAGATTTTATTGTTGTCCATTAAAGGGCACTCCTTGCTTGAATCTTGCTCTTCTTGTTTTTACGCTTTTTCGCAAAATCAACGACTAAAATGGTTAATGGTAGGAAAAAGCCAACAAGAATAGTAAGGGGGATCCATGAATATCTCAAAAAAACAATGGAAGTAACAAAACTGGGAAAGACCACTAATGAAGCAACAGCTACAAGGACTCCAAAAGGCAGGGAAATGCTGCGATAGTCTTGAAGTTTTAAAAGTTTACTTATTCCCTGTAAACAAGCATACATAGATATTGTTAATTTAAAATAAATACCCAAGAACCATATAACGGCAACAAAAACCTCTATTCTTTCAAGAAGCCCTATAATCGCTACTTTTTTTCCAAGAGTATAAACAGGAAAAGTATTTCTTTCTGTAAAATCTGCTCCCAATACCAGGATAGAAGAAACAGTGACAAAAAAAAGACATAAGGATCCAAACAGAAATCCTTTTTGAAATGCCTTGGTTACTTTTGTTTTGTCGCTTACCATTGGGATAATCATAAGAAATACAGCTAGTTCAAATAAAGGAAGCCCTAATGTAATATAAGTACCTCTTAATATAGGAATGAAGCCATTTTCTAATATTGGAAATGCGTTTTTTAGTTCAAACTCATGAAATAGAGAAATAAGCATTAACAGCAATAATAATATAACCCATGGGATAAATACTTCAGATGCACGTCCTATCGTTTCAATTCCTAGTCGGCATCCATATAAACTAATCATAGTAAATATGATATAAATCGCTAATAATGGAGTTTCCGGCATAATTTGTGTTTTGACAAAATCACCTATAATCCAAATAAGAATAGTGGTCATTAAAAAGAAAAAGGAGAGATACAGGATTGATACAAGTTTACCAATGAATCTACCTAATACTTTTTCAGATAGCTCAACAAATGATAGATTGGAGGAGATTAATCCAACTTTAGAGATGAATGTCACCGCAAAAAAACCGATAATTAGACTAATGAGGCTAGAAATCCATGCATCATTATGAGCAACTCCAGTTAAAGTTGCTGGTAGAAATAAAATGGAGCTACCAATCGTATAAAAAAGAACTAGAATTGAAAATTGATTAGGGCTTATATTTTCAAGCTTCAAATACAATCACCCTTCCTGTAATTAACTACCTAATATAAACTTTCCAACTGGTGAGAGGGCGAACTCAATCCAGCGAAGCGGATTTGGAATGTTTACTTCATATATGTACATAAGACAAGCCGAAATACTAACAGACAGGAATACAAAAAACACGTTGATATCTTTCTTCATCTTTTTCTTTTTCATTTTCGGGTATTCATATAAAGTTATAAGGGATGCAAGGAATAGCATCCCGATAAGCTTCATCATATCTATCACCTATTGGAAGGATTCAGTTATTGTACCTAGCCTTTTTATTTCTGCTGATACCTCAATGTCTACTTCTAGGTCTTGAAAATGCTCGTCCCAATTCTTACTAAGGGTTTTCCAAGCCTTTGGATTCGCTCGATGGACCGCTTCTCCAAAACCAAAGATATCAACTTTCCATTTTTGTGCTTTTTCAATTGATTTTCTAATCATTTTTTCTTGTCCTTCTTCTACTTTTGAACTTATTTCCTCTAGGCTTTCTTCTTTTGATAAATCGATTGCACATTGGACTTCCCCTATATTTCCTTCCGATTTTAAGATCACTTTTATTTTGGGTTTTCCGTTTTCCACCATCGCTTCCACCGATGAGTTCGAATCGATGATTTCAACACTTAGTATTCCATCTTTACAAGGGACGGTACCAATCGTATTTTCTACGTTATTCTCAATGTATTGAATGGCCTTACTATCGTCTTCTTCCAACCATCCAACCAGCTTATCTTCTTTAAACGCAGCTAGATGATCAATTTCGATCGTCCCTGGAGAATCAACTTTTTCAACATTATTTAAATCATTGGCCAAATTTTTTGGACCATGAACATAGACCCCTGTTAAAACAGGATTGATTCCTTCGCTAACAATCTTACTTATTAATTCATCTAACTGGACACCTTTGGCAGGCGCCCAAGCGGATTCTGCCTCTTCAATCGAATTGAATATTTTCATCGTTGGAATTTTTTCTATGGGTGTAATCACTTTTAATATATCCGATGCTCGTTGCCCTTTGGCAATGGCGATATAAAAATCCGTCCTCATTTGATGGTCTCTCGAAAAAAAATCTAATGCTTCCTTTAACCCTTCTCTCGCTAACTCTTCCCCAAAGATAATAATTCGAATATGGGAAAGATAGAGCTTTCGAGGCGATTTTAATGTCTGTTTACGAATCGCTTCAAATATTGTATCTCCAGTTGTGCTAAATGTGGTGACTGGTAAAATCGACGTTTGTTCTTGACCTGCGATTTCACCTGGATTTAGGATTTGCGCCGTAACAAGATATTTATCTTCTATTTTATCGACTGCAAGTCCGGTTGTAATCGCAAGTTCATCTAGTTCTCTTCGACTCCAACAACTTGTTAAAAATAAACTAATAAGAACTAGTGTGAGAATCATTGAAAAACGTTTCATATACTCGGCACCTCTAGCTAGTAGTATTTGATTCTTGTTGTTCTTCTTTTACTTCTTCCTTTATGTTCGGTGCAGGAGCTGGTGTTTGTTCCCGCGTATTATCTTGTTGAGCTAGTAATTTAGGACGTGAGTATAAGGCCCAATGAGGTAATCTTATTAACGCATCTTTTTGACCAGAAGGATTGAAAGGTGCGACAGGTGACAAATAAGGGACCCCATAAGAGCGTAAACTACATAAATGGAGAACCATCGTTATTAAACCAACGATAATTCCAAAAAGCCCAAAGCTTGCCGCTAAAAACATAAAAATAAATCGTAAAATTCGGATCGAAATTGACATATTAAATTGTGGTGAAACAAAGCTACTAATTGCAGTTAGTGAGACAACAATAACCATGGCTGCTGAAACAATCCCTGCTTCAACCGCAGCTTGTCCTAAAACTAATGCACCGACAATTGAAATTGCATTTCCTACAGCTCTAGGCATTCGAATTCCAGCTTCTCGCAGGATTTCAAACGTTAATTCCATGATTAAAGCTTCAAAAAATGCAGGGAAGGGAGTTCCTTCCCTCTGTGCAGCAAGGCTCACTAATAATTCTGGAGGAAGCATTTCTTGATGGAAGGTAGTCACTGCAATATAGGCAGAAGGAACAAGTAATGCTAATAAAAAGGAAATGAATCTTAGTGCTCTAGTTAAGGTCCCTATATCTGCTCGTTGATAATAGTCTTCAGAGGACTGAAAAAATTGTACAAATAAAGCGGGTACTAATAACACAAACGGTGTCCCATCAACAATGATGGCTACCCTACCCTCAAGGATTCCTGCTGCAATTGCGTCAGGTCTTTCAGAGTTATAAACAGTAGGAAAGGGAGTATAGGTCTCATCTTGAATATACTCCTCGATATAACCACTTTCTAAAATTCCATCTATTTCAATCCTGTTAATGCGCTCTTTTACTTCGGCTACGATTTTATCGTTTACAACCCCTTTTAGATAAACAATGGCAACATCCGTTTTTGTTTTCTTTCCTACTTTAACGTTCTCGATCCAAAGAGATGGATCTTTGATTTTTCTTCTAAGTAAAGCAGTATTTGTCCTAAGTGTTTCAGTGAATCCATCCTTAGGACCTCTAACGACAGTTTGAGAAGATGGCTCCTGTACGCCACGGTCAGCCCACCCTCTTGAACCAACCATAATGGCTTCTGAATAATCTTCTACTAAAATGACGCTCTCACCAGACAATAAGTACTCATAGAGACTAGTCATATCAAATATTTTTTTTACTTCACCTGTACTAAGTGAATGCTCTATCAGAAAATCTGGTAGGTTTAAACTATTTTCTGGAAGTAATTCTAATTCTGCCGATCTAATCTCGATCATTAAGGATTTTATAATAAAATCCTGTACAAAATTACTGTCAACAAGGCCGTCTGTATATAATACAGCTACCTTTATATCAGCTTCTTTCCCGATAGAAAATTCTCGAATCACAATATCACTACTATTACCCAGCGTTGTTTTTATTCGATTAATATTGGTTTTAATAGAGGGATTTATGTCCTCATTTTTACTACTGGTATTTGTTTTTTCTGATGAATTCTTTGAATTATTAGAATCAGGGGAATCTTTCGTGGTTGCAAAGGCATTATACAACTCCTCCGATTTTCTCACTTTCCGATATGAGT
>JBEQAC010000251.1:0-4920 GCA_041640535.1 Bacillaceae bacterium | reverse complement strand
TCTCCTAACAATATGTCCTGGATGACAATAAACTATAAAGGTGTTCCATATTTAATTGCCATTCGCGAAATCCCTAATTTTCTTAATCCAAAACCTTTAGGATATTATTATGCTGTTATAAATGGAAATAAACTAAATAAGGACTTTAAAAGCATGGATATTGGTGAAGGCGGATTGGTCTTTCTTTTAGATGAGTATCAAAAGATTATGTTTGGTAGCTCTTTTTCTAATAAATACCAGGATATATTTCAAAGTGATTTAATCATACCAAGAGATAAACAAGGTGTAGGGTATTTCATTGAATCTGTTCAAGGTGTCAAGTCACTAATAACCTTTTCAAATCTGGCTAATACTGGATGGGCAACAGTAGGAGTTCTCCCTATTTCTTCATTAACATCAGAAATCTCGTACATGAAGAATATCCTTGTTTGGGCAGGCTTAATTTCGGTCTTAATCATATCAATATGTGCTGGCATCTTGTCAGGAAGAATAACTAGACCGATTTTAAATTTGCAACGAAAAATGAGGGAAGTTGAAGAAGGAAATTTAGACGTTCAACTAGAGGAAACAACACATATTCTCGAAATGAATGATTTAGGACATTCTTTTAATCACATGACCAACCGTCTAAAAAAGTTAATAAACGAAGTTTATAAAGAGAGAGTTCGCCAGAGAGATGCTGAATTAAAGGCCTTGCAGGCAAATATCAATCCTCATTTTCTTTATAACACACTCGACTCTATTTACTGGATGCTAGTTATGAGAGAACAAGAAGAAGAAGCAAGACTAATACTCTCACTTTCAAATCTTTTTCGTTATATCACTGACTATGAGGATGTTGTTACATTAGAAACAGAATTTGAGCAAATCCAAAACTACCTAAATATACAAAAGGTACGTTTTGAGGATATGCAAGTAGATTGTTATTTAGATTCAACGATTCGTCATGTGAAAATATTAAAGCTTTTACTACAGCCCCTTGTTGAAAATTCTATTTTTCATGGGTTAGAGAGTAAAACTTCAAATAGAAAGATTAATATTGAAGCTTACAAAGTAAAAGATACAATTTGCATTACGATTACTGATAACGGTTTAGGAATCTCAGCTGAACAACTAGAAGTTATTCGACAGAAATTACAGAATAGTTCCCACGAGGATAACACATTAACTCATAAAGGAATGGGAATTGAAAATGTACATCAAAGAATTCAGTTGAAACATGGAATGACCTATGGATTACATATTGACAGTTGTCTACATGAAGGGACAACCGTTCAGATTATACTGCCCTTTAAAGATGATTCTACAAAACAAATTAAGAAAAAATGGGAGGAGTCAGCATGAATATTGTACTAGTAGATGATGAGGTATTGGTTACGCGAGGATTATCTCAACAAATTCAAAAGCATAAAAGGCATTGGAATATCATAGGGACTGCATCTAATGGAGACCTAGCTATGGAATTGATTCAAAATCATAATGTGGATGTACTGGTTACAGATATTCGAATGCCAAAGAAAAACGGGTTGGAATTGACTAGAGAAGCCTTGCAAGTAAAATCTGAGCTAAAGATTATTCTGCTAACTGGCTATGCTGAATTTGAATATGCACAGCAAGCAATTCGTATTGGCGTCATTGATTACTTACTTAAACCTGTTGATTATATGACCTTAATTGAGAAAATTAGTATGATAGAGAAGCAAATTGACATCACGCACAAATTAAGTACAGTAGAGCGGGCGATTAGATACATAGAAAATAATTATTATTCTCCTACTCTCTCATTAACAGAAGTGGCAGATAAATTTGATTTGACTCCCCATCACTTTAGTAAATTGTTTAAACAGGAGCAAGGAGAATTGTTTAGTAGTTTTTTAACAAGGATGCGGATAGAAAAGGCTAAATATTTATTAAAACATGAGAAAAATCTAAAAGTATATGAAGTTGGAGAACAAGTTGGTTATCTTGATCGTCATTATTTTAATCAACTATTTAAGAAAAATGTGGGAATTACGCCGAATCAATATAAAGAAGAGCAACATTTAAAATTGTAAAAAATAAACATCACAAAAAATCACAATAAAATAACAAATATTTAAAATTCAGAAAATTACCGTGCAGGTCTATAATTTAAATTGTAAGCACTTACATTTTAAAGAAGGGGGATCACTTATGAAAAGACTGGCTGTATTAGGCTTCGTAATTATTTTAGTAGTTTCATTGTTTCTCTCAGCCTGTAGTTCGGGAACGGGTGGCTCAGGTAGTTCAGGGGAAAGTGGAGATACATCCACTGATAAAGATGTGGTTACGATCCGCATGGCTGTATCAGGAAGTTCAGCAGAAAAAGCATTGCGTTATGAAACAGCAGATTTATTTATGGAAAAAAACCCACATATAAAAATTGAATGGGTAGATATTGGAAATGAGCGTTATCAACAAACATTAACGTTAATTTCTGGAGGAAATGCGCCAGATATTTTTTACCTTAATGACTGGGTTTTACCTTTAGCAGAAAGAGGAGTATTTATGCCTTTGGATGATATTGTTGACGGAGATCCAAGTTTTAACTTAAATGAGTTTTATCCTAACTTAGTAGATGCACTTCGATATGAAGGTAAATTATATGCTCTTCCACAAGAAGTTTCTCCAATCGTAGTCTACTATAATGAAGAGCTATTTGAGGCTGCTGGACTTGAACTTCCAACAGATGATTGGACACAACAGGACTTCTTTAATGCGGCAAAGGTATTAAGTCAACCTGATAACCAATATGGTTATATCTATAGTAACTGGATTGGACATTATGGTGGTTGGATCCATCGTAACGGTGGAAAAATATTAGTTGATGATTATACCAAAAGTGGATTTGATCAACCTGGAACTCTTGAAGGTCTACGGGTAATGCGTGCACTTATTGATGAAGGAATCTCTCCAAATCCGGCTGAAATTCAAGCGATGGGTCAAGGGGACGAGGCTATGTTCCGTAATCAACAGGCGGCTATGATTATGGCTGGGTTATGGTGGTTACCTGCTTTTCTACAAGAACCATTAGATTTTAAATGGAATGTAGTGAAAGTACCAAAAGGTGGAGATCAAACAACGGGTTCTGGTGTATTAAACTGGGCTATATCTGCTGATACAAAACACCCAGAGGAAGCATGGGAAGTTCTTAAATTTTTCGTGGGACACGAGGGAATGGAAATTGTAGCGAAGTATAATATGGCATTACCTGCTTCTACTTATGATGTTGCGAATCAAATGATTCTTGATTCTAATTTCCCATCAAATGTAGGTGCGTTTATTGACGCGGCGAATGATGTGGATTATACGGAATTCCGTCATCCGCGCTGGGCAGAGTTAAGTGTAATTATAGGGGAGCAACTAGATTTAATGCTACTTGGTGAACAAACTCCTGAAGAAACCCAGAAAAATATACATGAAGAATTGACTCAGCTTTTAGGTAAATAGTTTAGGCTAATATAAAAAAGGCCCTGGGATTCTAGGGCTTTTTTACAAAGTACTTGACGTGTTAAAGGAGGGATATCGTGAATGGAAAACTAACATCTATGTTGAATAGAGAAGCTTTTTGGGGTTATGTGTTTGTTCTACCGATTATGTTAGGTTTTCTGGTGTTTATGCTATACCCTGTGTTAGCTTCACTATATTTAAGTTTTACAGATTCTGATGGGATTCGCCAACCTAATTTTATAGGTTTGGAAAACTATATAGCACTTCTTGATGACCGGATTTTTAAAAAGACTATGATTAATACCTTGTATTACGTTATTGGTACGGTTCCATTAGGAGTTTTTATCGCCTTATTGATTGCTATCATGTTGAATTCAAAAATTAGATTTCTGAATTTTTATCGTGCCGGAATTTTTTTACCTGTCGTTACTTCGATGATTGCGGTAGCTACGGTTTGGAAGTGGTTATATAATACGCAATACGGATTAATTAATGGAATTCTAGGCAAAATGGGTTTATTTCAACCAGATTGGTTATCGAGTACAACCTGGGCGATGCCTTCCATCATTATTATGAGTATTTGGAAAGGGCTCGGGTTTAATATGGTCATTTTTCTTGCCGGTTTACAAGGGATTTCTCCCTCGCTTTATGAAGCAGCAAAAATAGACGGAGCAAATGCCATTCAGCGTTTTTTCCATATTACTATCCCGCTTCTAAGGCATACTACTTTGTTCGTGGTAGTCTTAGCAATTATTGGTTCATTCCAGGTATTTGATCAGGTCTATGTGATGACAGCGGGTGGTCCGGCAAATTCAACATCAGTTATTGTTTACTATATTTATCAAAATGCATTTCAATTTTTTAAACAAGGATATGCTTCAGCTATTGCCTATGTTCTCTTTGCTCTCATCTTTGTTGTTACACTTGTTCAAATTAAAATCTCTCAACGCAAAGATGTCTATTAAAGAGAAAAGGAGGAAATAAGAATGTCTTCACCAACAATTTCACCAAACACAATAAAAAATGAAGCATCCCCAGGACTGAATAAGGATCAAGCTAAAAAAAATATCGTACGTTTGCTTCTTCATGCTATATTGCTATTTTTGACACTAAGTATGATCGCTCCTTTCTTATGGATGGTATTAAGTTCGTTAAAAACCCAAAATGAACTTTTTCAGGTTCCACCAACATTTTTTCCAGAAAAGTTCATGTGGCAGAACTATGTCTATATGTTTGAAAATGCACCTTGGAGTCGGTATTTTTTTAATACTACAAAGATTACATTTTTTGTGGTATTTGGTCAAATGATAGCTTGTTCCATGGGAGCTTACGCTTTTGCTAGATTAAAATTCCCTGGTAGAGATGTTATGTTCTTTATTTATCTAGGAACTATGATGATTCCGTATCACGTAACCATGATTCCTACGTTTAAAATTATTAAGGAGTTAGGAT
>JBEQAC010000250.1:0-4925 GCA_041640535.1 Bacillaceae bacterium | reverse complement strand
ATTCATAGTTTCCTCCTATTACTGCATTTCGATTGTTTTTATCTTCCTACTTCTCTTAACTTCCTATACAGTTTCTTTAAGATAATTAATAAAGCATTTCATCGTCTATTTGTGGCTAAGATATTACGTCTTTTTGAACTTCATGTGAAATTATACACAAACTTTAATTATATTGCTACAATTTTAGTGAAAAGGGGTGCACTAATGTTAAAAGATCGTCTTTACGACACCAAGTATCAATTAAATAAACAAATACTGATGAAACCTTCAATTATCTTTTGGGAATTGACACAAGGCTGTAATTTAAAATGCATTCATTGCCGAGCAACTGCACAGCCCGAACGTTCATTAGAAGAATTATCAACGATGCAGGCGTTCGATGTTATTGATACGATTTCTTCTTATGCGAAACCACTGCTTATTTTAACCGGTGGTGAACCACTCTTCCGTCCTGATTTTTTTGACATCGCTCATTATGCCATCAGTAAGGGCTTGAAGGTCGCGATGGCTTCTAACGGCACCTTAATTAATGAAGAAATTTCGAGGAAAATAAAGGAAATTGGGATTAAACGAGTGGCCATTAGTTTAGACGGACCCAATCCCGACATACATGATCGTTTTCGTGGATTAGAGGGAAGTTTTGAAGCTTCATTAAAGGGAGTCTCAAATCTTCGTGACGAAGGAATTGAAATTCAATTTAACACGACCATTACCAATCATAATGTTAATTATCTTGAAGAAATCGTGGATCTTGCTTATCAGCAAAAAGTGAAAGCACTGCATTTATTTATGCTAGTTCCAGTTGGGTGTGGAGTTCAAATTAGTGAAAGTAATATGCTTGATGCAAAGAAATATGAAGAGGTATTGGAATGGTTCTATGAACAATCAAGAACTGCTCCGTTTGAATTTCGTGCCACCTGTGCACCACATTATTATCGAATTTTGAGACAAAAAGGCAAGCAAACAGGAGAGCGAGTAACTTCCAGACCACATGGCATGAATGCAATGACGAAAGGCTGTCTAGCAGGTACTGGCGTTTGTTTTATTTCTCATAGAGGGGATATTCAACCTTGTGGATACTTACCAGTCACAGCAGGGAACATTTTAGAAAATTCTTTTCAATCTATTTGGAAAGATTCTCAACTATTTTCAGAACTAAGAGATCCTGCTAACTTGAATGGTAAATGTGGGGTATGTGAATATGTAAATGTATGCTCTGGCTGTCGTGCACGAGCATTCTATGAGCATGGGAACTATCTTGCTGAGGAGCCGTATTGTATTCATCAACCAGCTAGACTTTAATAATAAATAGGAAAAGGCGATTCGGTGGTTGAATCGCCTTTTTACTCTATTCTTGTTTGTTCTTATTTGTATTTGCAATTTCCTTAGTTAAATCTTCAATACTATTTTTCACATTGTTTTTTCCAGAAAGGTTCTCAATAATTTCTTTTACATCAATTCCGGATGTTGCTTTTAAAGACTCTTGAAGTGTAGACATAAGGTTTGTTGCATAGCCAGTAACTTTATTAGCTCCACCATTTTCACCATTACTTCCTGTATCAACAACCGTAATCTTATCAATGTTTGACAATGGACTTGCGACTTCTTTTGCATATGCCGGTAACATAGTTAAAATCATATCTAAGACTGCAGATTGGCCATATTGTTCAAATGCTTCTGCAATTTTTTGTTTTGCTTCTGCTTCTGCTAAACCTTTTAATCTAATAACATCTGCTTCTGATTCCCCTTGTGCCCTTTGAGCTTCTGCTTTCGCCAAACCGTCAATTCTAATTTTTTCTGCTTCTGCTTTAGCCATGGCTTCAATACGGTACTTATTTGCATCAGCCTCAGCTATTTGTTTCGCCTTATCAGCAGCTGCTGATTGCTCAACAGAGTAACGATCCGCATCCGCTTTCTTTTTCACTTCAGAATCATATTGTCTTTCACGACGTAGAATTTCTTTTTCTTCTAATTCAATTTGCTTTTGTCTTTCAATAATTTGAATTTGCATTTGTTGCTCAGTTACATCTTGTCTCGCTCTTGCCTCTTCTAAATGATACGCTTGGTCTGCTCGCGCTTTGGCAATATCTTGCTCACGACGGTATTCAGCCATTTTTAATTGATTAATTTTTTCTGCCTCTGCGATTTCAGTTGCACGTTCTAACTCTGCTGTTTTTGCATACTTATCAGCCTCAGCTCGTTTAATACGTGTTTCTTTATCAGCTTCAGCAGTGGCTATATCCGCATCTCGTTTCACTTGTGCAATACGCGGCTTCCCTAAAGATTCCAAATAACCATTTTTATCTCGAACATCCTTAATCGTAAAGGAAACAATGATTAAACCCATTTTCGCTAAATCATGGGAAGCAACACGTTGTACTTCTTGAGAGAATTTTTCACGATTTTTATAAATCTCTTCCACTGTCATGGAACCTAAAATAGAGCGTAAATGCCCTTCTAATACTTCTCTCGCTTCGTTTTCACGATCTTCTTTTGATTTTCCTAAAAACTGTTCAGCAGCCGTTGCAATTTGGTTGATAGATCCACCAACTTTAATAATCGCTGTCCCATCAGCCATGACTGGAACACCTTGTTCTGTATAGACTTCTGGTGTTGAAACATCTAGTTTACTAGATAATAGACTAAGAGGCTCTGCTTGTTGAAAGACTGGTAGGACAAACGTACCTCCCCCTCTAACAATCTTAATTTTATTTCCTGATTCGTCTACGTGTACGTTTTTTCCACCAAGATAGCTTCCAGTTACAATAAGTGCTTCATCTGGCCCCGCTGTCCGGTATTTTGTTACAAACACTGCTAATAAAGCAAGAACTAAAAATACGACAATTCCTACAATAATTCCAATCGATGTCATTTCGTTTCCTCCTCTTGTTAAGTAAAATCAATTTCCTCATGTGGGATTACATATAAAACACTATCTTTCACATCAATGACCAACACCTTTGTCTCATATCCAATTGGTTGATCTTCGAAGCTTTTTGCGGACATTGCTATGTTTCCACCTTTACCTTCAATGATGACTTCGCCAAATCCATCATCTGGAATGGAGATAATGACTGTTCCAACTCTCCCTTTCAAATCTTCATCTCTGTATGCCAATGACTCCTCTGCTGACGATAATGGAATGAGGACAAATACGTTTAATAAGGTTACTAGAATGAGAGAGCCAATAAAAGAAAAACCAAAGATAAATAAACTGTGTAAGGATGATAATTTTTCAAATAAATAGCCAGAAGCACTAAGAAAGGTTATAAAAGATAAGACCAATGTTGGATTAATAACACCGTCAGGAATCACTTCAAATATTCCTTCAA
Organism: Bacillaceae bacterium; assembly: GCA_041640535.1. Lineage (GTDB taxonomy): Bacteria > Bacillota > Bacilli > Bacillales > Bacillaceae_L > Litchfieldia. The sequence goes on along the minus strand of JBEQAC010000250.1, from coordinate 1,593 downwards.
TCATATCTCCAAATAGGATATATAGAACAGTTAGTACACCGCCAATAATAAGTAAAAATAAATAGATGGTTTGTAAGTTATAACCGAAGATTTCCATAATTAACGAATCCTTAACTTTAACTTGTTCATCTTCATGTAAATCTCTTCCTTTCTTTTCCTTCTATTACTATGTTCAAATAACCAATACTCTCTCCTTACCACTCCCCTTTGTTCCTGTAATAGTTTGAAAGATTATTCCCATTTAATGTTAACTCTTTATATTGGAAGGAACAACCTTATTTTGAAATATTTTCTTATACTCTATTTACGAGTGATTTCTTGAAAGGTTTCAAGAATTTTTCCAATTAAAAGAACCAATGAAAAATGACTGTATAATGACATTTTTCATTGGTTCTTGAATTAATCATCCGATCTGCCTTTTTTATTGTTACCATTTCCTCTGCCTTTTTCTTTTTCCCTTTCCTTTCGTTTTTCTTGTACTTTCTCCTGCGCTTTTTCTCTGTTATTTTTTCCATTTTGGCTTTCGCTTGGTTTATTATTTTCTATTACTCTATTTTCTTTTCTAGGCTGAAAATTTGGTAAATTAAATGATGACACTGGCATATCCTTTAACGCAGCATCCATAATGGCTTTAAATATCACAGTAGATGTGGTGCTGCTAGAAGTGGTTAAATAATGATTTTCGTCTGTTTTATCATAACCTAACCAAAACGCTCCAACGATATCAGGTGTATACCCGACAAACCATTGATCCTTCGTCCCGTTGATTCCAGCAATCGGAACTTGTGTAGAACCAGTTTTTCCAGCAAGTTGATGCTGTGATAGCTTTGCATTTCTACCAGTTCCTTGTTCTACCACTTGATGAAGCATATAGGTCATCCTTTGAGCTACCTCTGGCGTAGTGACCCTCGTTGCTTTCCCGTCCCATTCTGCAAGTACATTCCCTTTCGCATCGACAATTTTTTGAATAGCATGGGCTTCTGTTCTAACTCCTTCATTCGCGAACGCACTATAAGCTTCAGCCATATCAAGAGGAGCCACACCTTGATGAAGACCTCCTAATGCAATTGGAAGACCTCGTTCTTCTTCTGTAAGCTCAATTCCAAATCGTTGAACTGCATCTAACCCTGCATTTAAACCTATTTCATTTAGTAACCATACAGCAGGTACATTATCAGAGTTCTTTATAGCATCTAACATGGTAACACTACCTTTGAAAGAACCATTGAAATTCTTAGGTTCATATTTACCAAACTTCATAGGTTGATCAGGTAATACATCATAAATACTGTAGCCTTTTTCAAGAGCAGGAGTATAGACAGCTAACGGCTTCATCGTAGAACCTGGCTGTCTAGTCAACTGTGTTGCACGGTTGTACCCTCTAAAGACATGCTCTCCTCGTCCACCTATAAGCGCGTGGATTCCACCATTTTTTGTATTTATGAGAATAGAACCACTCTGAATTAATTGGTCATCCGCACTTTTTGGGAATAAATCAGGATTCTTATATAATTCCTCCACGGCTGTTTGCATGGATTGATTAAGTTCGGTATAAATATGAAGCCCACCAGCAAGAATTTCATTTTGGGTGAG
>JBEQAC010000249.1:0-4959 GCA_041640535.1 Bacillaceae bacterium | reverse complement strand
AACCAGGTGGATCGATTCGTGATGAAGATTCAATTAAAAAAGCAGATGAATATGGTATTGCAATGGTATTCACTGGAGTTCGTCATTTCAAACATTAATATATAAAAGCGCAAGCGCCTTGGTTAGCATGAATAGAAGGCGCTCTTTGCCTTCAATTCATGAGTGGCTTATGACCTCGAGGGGCTAGGCGCTGGAGCTAGACAATGAAAAGCGCAAGCGCCTTGGTTAGTGCTTGCGCTAGACTTTAGAAAGTGAGGCGACAAGGATGAACATATTAGTAGTAGGTCGTGGCGGAAGAGAGCATACGATTGCTTGGAAGGTTGCCGAGAGTAACCTTGTTGATACAGTGTTTGCTGCTCCTGGTAATCCAGGTATGACAAGTGTAGCCACGATTGTAGATATTGATGAAACAGACTTTGACGCATTAATTTCATTTGCTAAAAAAGAACAAATTGAGTTAACGATTGTTGGTCCAGAAGTACCATTAAGTCAAGGAATCGTAGATCGTTTTGAGGAAGAAGGCTTACGTATCTTTGGTCCAAGAAAAGAAGCAGCAATCATCGAGGGAAGTAAATCTTTTGCAAAAGATTTAATGAAAAAGTATAACATTCCAACTGCTGAGTATGAGACGTTTACTTCATATGAAGATGCAAAAGCATACATCGAAGAAAAAGGTGCGCCAATTGTTATAAAAGCAGACGGTCTAGCAGCTGGTAAAGGTGTTGTCGTTGCAATGACGATGGATGAGGCTTTAACTAGTTTACATGAAATGATGAATGACGCTAAGTTCGGTGAAGCAAGTACACAAGTTGTCATTGAGGAATTTTTACAAGGAGAAGAGTTTTCGTTAATGGCATTTATCAATGGATCAAAGGTGTATCCAATGGTGATTTCTCAAGACCATAAACGTGCATATGACCATGATATGGGACCTAATACAGGTGGAATGGGCGCATATTCTCCAGTTCCGCAAATTCCAAGTGCAGTGGTTGATGAAGCTGTTAAAACCATTTTACAACCAACTGTAGACGCTATGATTGAAGAAAATCGTACCTTCACCGGAATCTTGTATGCAGGCTTAATGCTTACGAAAGATGGAGCAAAGGTGATTGAATATAATGCGCGCTTCGGTGACCCAGAAACACAAGTGGTGCTTCCGCGATTAAAAAGTGACCTTGTAGAAGTGTTGCTCGGAATCTTAAATGGCGAAGATGTTCAACTTGACTGGACTGAAGAGGCTGTGATCGGGGTTGTTTTAGCGGCAAAAGGGTACCCAAATGAGTATCAAAAGGGCGCTCCAATTCATTTACAAGAGTTTGCGAATGGAACCATCCTATTCCACGCAGGAACGGATGTTAGAGATGGAGAGTTTGTAACAAATGGTGGACGAGTTTTAGCTGTTGTTTCAAAAGGTGCAAATTTAAAAGCAGCTCAAGAAACTGCTTATGAAGAGATTAAAAAGGTACAGTGTGAGGATTTATTTTACCGAACGGATATTGGAAATAAGGCTATTTCACACGTTTCTTCTTAACATAAACATATAAAATAGCAATAATACCGCCAATAATGGCAATTAGCACATAGGACATATCTGTAATGTATTCTAGCATGATCGATAGCACTCCTTTGTAGTTAATTTACGATAGGTTAGGGTTTGACTACTAAAGTAGAGTCAAACCCTTTTTGTTTTTACGTTGGATTTATTGGAAGCACTGGTTCACTTTTGTTTTCTAATTGATGTTGGGTTGAACTCTGTGCTGCATTCTGTTTGTATTGCTGAAACAGTGCAGTAAGGGGACAAAAACGTGTAATTCCTTCTCCTACCTTCATTCCACCAAGCATCGCAACAATTAAATATCGATCACTCCAAGGTCTTTTTACAAGCTTAGATGTTGCCCAAGATAGCATCGTTAGTCCACAGGTAATTCGAATAAGGGCATTGACTATTCCAATATTTGGTCTCATTTTATTCCTCTCCTTCGATATATAATTATTCAACTTTGTACTTTGTTTGGGTGTCTAGCTCCAGCGCCCAGCGAATAGTGAACTTCACTCTCCTCCTTACGATAAGTCAACATCGAATCGCTTTGCTCTTCGTGTTTCCTTTATCTCATGCGGAGCGCTCCAGTTCATACGTCGCTAAACGGGCTCTTTCGCTTTTCTATTTTTTAACATAATTGTAATACTTTATTAAGCACTCTTTAATGCGTTAATTTGAATAATGTGGTACGATAATGTAAACGTATACATTTATAGGAGGATAATCATGCTTGATCAACGCTACCGATGGAAAAACAAAAAACTTAGAGAGCATGTTGCAGTAATAGATGGAAAACTATCACCTACATTACTTTTAAAAAATGCGATATATCTAAACCAAATTTTGAAAAAATGGATAAAAGCACATATATGGATTTATGAAGATCGAATTGTTTATGTTGGAGAAAAATTACCTGAAAATACATCGAACTGTGAAATCGTTGATTGTCGCGAGTATTTCTTAGTGCCAGGTTATATTGAGCCCCATGCTCATCCATTTCAGTTATATAATCCCCACTCATTTGCTCAATATGCATCACAAACTGGAACGACAACTTTGATTAACGATAATTTACCTCTTGCATTATTTACTTCAAAAAAGAAAGCGTTTTCCTTTTTGAGTGATATGAGAAACTTACCAGTTACCATGTATTGGTGGTGTAGATTTGATCCTCAGACAGAAATTCATGATGAAGAACAAATATTTTCTCATGCAAATATCAAATCTTGGTTAGAGCACGATGCGGTTCTTCAGGGAGGAGAATTAACTGCATGGCCAAAACTCCTTGAAGGTGATGACTTAATGCTTCACTGGATTCAAGAAGCAAAGCGAATGAAAAAACAAATTGAGGGTCATTTTCCAGGAGCATCTGAGAAAACACTCACAAAGCTTCGGCTGCTAGGAGCAGACTGTGACCATGAATCAATGACTGGTCAAGACGTATTAAATCGCTTGTTACAAGGTTATACTACGTCATTACGTTATTCGTCCATACGTCCAGATCTTCCTACAATTCTAGATGAAATTCACGAATTAGGGATTGATCAATATGACAAATTGTTTTACACAACAGATGGATCACCGCCTAGTTTCTATGAAAATGGAATGATAGATCAGCTTATAAAAATTGCGATCGATAAAGGAGTTCCATTAATAGACGCTTATAATATGGCCACTATCAATATAGCAAAATATTATAATATCGATTATCTTCATGGAAACATTGCAACTGGTAGAGTAGCAAACATTAATTTCCTGACTGACATCGAAAATCCAACACCGGTGTCCGTTTTAGCAAAAGGAAAGTGGGCAAAGAAGCAGGGAGAATCAGTGGATGCATTTGAGGAATTCAACTGGAAGAACCATGAAATAGGGAAGAGTGAATTAAAGTGGAATCTATCCATTGATGATTTACAGTTTTCAATGCCTTTTGGCTTAGAGATGACCAATGCAGTGATAATGAAGCCATTTTCCGTATCAGTGGATGCATCTTCAAATGAATTAGGAATGAATCACGATGAAAGCTTTTTAATGTTAGTGGATAAAAATGGTCATTGGCGGGTGAATACGATCATTAAGGGCTTTGCTAATAAAGTTTCAGGCTTCGCAAGCTCGTATTCAAATACTGGAGATATTATCTTGATTGGAAAAAATAAACAAGATATGCTACTTGCCTTTAACCGAATGAAGGAACTTGGCGGGGGATTAGTTCTAGCGGAAGGGGGTGAGATTATCCACGAAATCGCCCTACCGTTATTGGGACAGATGTCGGAGAAAAAATTAGAGGATTTAATGGAAGAAGAGAAACTACTCACCAATCTTTTAAGGGAAAGAGGATACAAATATAGTGATCCTATTTACACCTTGTTATTTTTCTCTTCCACCCATTTGCCATATATCCGCATTACACCAAAGGGAATTTATGATGTCATGAATAAAATAGTACTCTTTCCGTCAATAATGCGTTAAAATATAAAAGTATCCGCTTAACTAATTTTGGAAAAGGTTGTGTCTTAGTATGAAACGTAGCATCTATTTTTTCGTCATTTTTCTCTTGTTTTTAACCGCATGTAATAAAAATGCAGATGTTGTGGAAGAAGCAGAAGAAGAGACAAATGTTGAAGAACAAAGTGAAGATGCTGTAGATTCTAGCACTACCCCTCTCAATTTCTTTCCTCTAACAGGAATTGGAACAGACGAGGAGATTAATCAACGACCATATGGAGTTATTATTAATAATCATCCTGACGCCAGACCTCAATCCGGCTTACATAAAGCCGATATCGTCTATGAGGTACTGGCGGAAGGTGATGTAACAAGGTTTTTGGCTATCTTTCAAAGTGAAAAGCCTGAGATTATTGGACCTGTGCGAAGTGCACGTGGGTATTATGTCGATTTAAGCAAAGGGTATGACGCCTTTTTTGTTGCACATGGCTGGAGTCCTGAAGCAAAGGAAATGCTTGAAGGAAATGTAGTTGATAACATTAATGGAATGATATATGACGGTTCATTATTTTGGCGGGACCATAGCCGGGTAGCACCACATAATTCATATATCTCTTATGAAAATATTCAAAAGGGTGCAGACCAAATTGGAAAGACAATGTCTCAAACCGTGAATGGTTTATCCTTTTTAAGTGAGGAAGAGGCAAACCAGCTGCAAGGAACAAATGCAGAAGAGGTTAGAGTATCTTATGCATCAAGAGACACATTTACATCGATATATAAATACAATGAAGCTACAAATAAATATGATCGATATGATAGCCATGGGCAAACCATCGATCGAGAAACTAGCCAACCGATCTCTTTAGATAATGTGTTCATTGTTGAAATGGACCACCGGGTTATTGACAACGCTGGACGAAGAATCATTGATCACACCTCGGGTGGTAAAGGTCTTTTACTACAAAAAGGAC
>JBEQAC010000248.1:0-4964 GCA_041640535.1 Bacillaceae bacterium | reverse complement strand
TTACGCTGTATTTCTTTCATTTAATAACTATCCTCGTTTCATACGGAGACTTAATTTTATTATTATTTATTTCGCAACTAGAAATATAGAATATGTTAATTATAGTTTCAAGGTCCTTTTTTAACAATAATAATTTAAAATGGTCCTGAAAATAATAAAAATAAGAATGTACTCATCTCATTGTTTTTTTTCTGTTTTATTAATGTTAAAGTATTGTATAAGCTTCAGGAAAATTGTAAAACAGGTTTGGTGAATTATGTTTAATAAGCTACACAGACGTACAAAATTATTAGTGCTTCAGCTATTAAGGATTAAAGATAAAGCTCATAGTATTGCACTTGGCTTTACGATTGGTTTTTTAATAAATTTCGTTCCTTCATTTGGATTAGGTCCCCTCATCTCAACAACAGCTGCAAAATTGTTTAGAGGGAATGCAATTGCCGGATTAATTGGTGGTGTTGCTTTTATTTGGTCTTTTCCGTTTTTGTTTTACTTGAACATTGTAGTAGGCAATTATGTAATGCCGATTGAGATAGGTGAACTTCACGTAGAAGATACAGAAGAGGTTATAGACGCAGGTTTAACAATAGGGAAAGCGTTCATTGTAGGGATGTTACTTAATATGGTGATTGCTGGTTTTATTACCTATTATCTGATTTTTATTATCATAAAAAAACATAGAACGAAGTTATTAAGGCTGGTCTATAAAAGATGGCAAATTTAAAAGGAGTCCATATAGACTCCTTTTGTTATTCTAGTATACGACTTGATTGTCTTTCAATAATTTTGTGTGGAATAATGATCCTTTTTGCAGGTTCATTAGGATTTTCAACTTGTTGGATTAAATTTTTTCCTGCCTCATATCCTAAGCGATAGATATCAATATCTACAGATGTTAATGGTGGTCTTGAAATTTCTGAAAGTAATACATTGTTAAAGCTAACAATTGAGACATCATCAGGAACGACTCGACCTATTTGATCAAACATATTTAATACACCAAATGCCATAACATCATCAAGAATAACGAATGCCGTTGGCGGCTGTGATAAGGAAAACACCTTTTTTATGATAGACAGATCAATATCTTCCTTTCCATACTCCGGCAAGAACTCCTCATAAACGACGTAATCTTCATTATATGGGATACCTGCATCGTTTAAAGCATCCTGGTATCCTCTAAAACGATCAGCCGTAACCACTAAATCTCTACTTCCTCCAACAAAGCCAATATGTTTATGTCCTTTTTCAATAAGTAATTCTGTTGCATCCTTTGAGGCAGTATAATTGTCATTATCAACATACGTAATTTTTTGTTCATACTTATATGGTTTACCCACGACAACAAAAGGAAAATTATTTTCTTGAAGATATTGTTGAACTGGATCGTCTAAACGAGAATATAATAATACAATTCCATCTACAAGTCTACCTTGTACCATTTGGATAACGCCTTCAAAAATTTCAGTTTCTAATTGTCCAGTAGCCATATGAATACTATATTTCTTCTCATGTGCTCCTCTACTTATGCCACGAATAACCTCAGGAAAGAACGGATTTTGTAAAACTTTTTCAGTAAAACTTGTCATTACGATCCCAATGGTTTTTGTTGATTGATTTGCTAGACTTCTCGCAATAATATTTGGATGATAGCCAAGCTCAGTCATAGCTTTACGAACTCGGATTTTTGTTTTCTCACTTATCCGAGGGTTATTGGCAATAACACGCGAGACTGTTGATGGTGCAACATTTGCTAACTTAGCAACATCTTTAATAGTAACGGCCATAAATAAACTCTCCTCTAGCTGTACAATATATTTCTATTTTACTATATTTATGGAAAGAATATCTTGAAAAATTAATTTATTTTAATGATGCAGAAGCCATAAGGATCTAATTCAATCTTTGAGCTTTCTATCATTGGCTCTTTATTCCAAAGGTTTGTAGGAGTTTTTCCTGTAAAATCATAAGGAATATTGATGTCGATTTTTTCATCTGAATTATTAATTGCAATAATGACCGTTTCTTCCTTAGCTTGCTTTGAATAGATGACATGATTTGTTTTGTCACTTGTTTCCAAAAATTCAATCTCCCCATCATTACCAAAAGCAGGATGCTCTTTTCGTATAGAAATTAGATTTTGTACAAAATTAAACAGCTCAAGATCCTGTTCTTCTTCATCCCAAACCATACACTTTCTACAACCGGGATCATTTCCTCCTGTTATCCCTATTTCATCGCCATAATAAATACAAGGTGAACCAATAAAAGATAATTGGAATAAAAATAGCAATTTCAGTTTTTCCTTCCTTTCATTACAAATGGTTAATATCCTAGGCGTGTCATGGCTTCCTAATAAATTAAACGCAACTTCATTTACATTTTTAGGATATGAACTTAGTACTGAAGTAATTTGTTGTGCAAATCTTTCAGCTTTAATTTTGTCTTTAGCAATGAAATCCAAGGTTGCTTCGGTAAAAGGATAATTCATGACAGCGTCAAATTGATCTCCTTGGAGCCATGGCATTGAATCATGCCAAATTTCACCTAAAATATAAACGTCAGGCTTTACTGATTTAACCGCTGTTCTAAATTCTCTCCAAAATTGGTGGTCGACTTCATTTGCTACATCAAGTCTCCACCCATCAATGTCAAATTCTTCAATCCAATAACGTCCAACACGTAGTAGATATTCCTTCACCTCTAGGTTTTCGGTATTTAATTTTGGCATCATATGTGTAAATGCAAAGGTATCATAATTAGGTTCAGGTAGAGCTATCACTGGAAATTCTCGTAAATGGAACCAGTCTTTGTATTTTGATTGTTCCTGATTTTCTAAGACATCCTGAAAAGCCTCAAAATAATATCCACTGTGATTAAAAACAGCATCAAGCATCACACGAATCCCGTTTTGGTGGCAGATTTCAACTAATTTTTTTAGTGTTTCTTTATCGCCGAATTGAGGGTCAATTTCCATATAATCAATAGTGTCATATTTATGGTTGGTTGATGCCTTAAAAATTGGTGTGAAATAGATTCCTGTAATCCCTAACTCCACTAAATGGTCAATCTTGTTTATGATACCTTCGAAATCCCCTCCAAAGAAACTATCGTACTTTGGATCTTCACTCCCCCACGGGAGTGTTCCTTTTGGGTCTAATTTAGGATTACCATTAGCAAATCTCTCCGGGAAGATCTGATACCAAACAGTATCTTTTACCCACTCAGGTGCTTTAAAGACATCTATTTGATTTAGGAATGGGAAATTAAAATAAAAATTCGGTTCTTTAGGATCTCTTTCCTTAAAGCCCCTTTCTCCATATACAACTGATTCATTTCCAGAATATAGTTCGAAACCATATCTCAATCTACGGAATTCAGGTTTCACTTCAACAAACCAATAATCAAATAAATCATCCGAACCTTCTAAAGACATTGGTTTAGTAGAATTCACCCAGCCCTCCTTTGTCCACTGATAAGGATCACCAAAAATCAAATACACCTTCGTTAAATCGCCTTTTTTCGCACGAACACGTATATGAAGAGTTTCCTTATCATACGCATAAGCAAAATTATTCTTTGGTCTGTGGTAAACGGCTTCTCTAAGCAAATATATCTACTCCTTTTATATAGCTTTATGTGCAATCGTTTTCCTAAAATTTGTAGGGTGATTGAGGGATAACAAGAAAAGGTTATACTTTTTCAACTCCTGCTCCCTTTACGTAGCTTATTGATTGTTTCTTATAAGTGCTGTACTTTGTCTTACTTTTAAACTCACTGGCCAAATAATATTTCTTTCCTTAAGATCATTGTTATTGTCAATTTGTTCAAATAACAATTTGACTGCAGATTGTCCTCTCCCATGAATATCTTGCCTTACAGTTGTTAAACCAGGAGTTAAATATTCTGAGAAAAGAAGATCATCAAAGCCCATTACTGAAAACTCATCAGGAACAGTAATCCCTAGATCATAAAACCCTTTTATTAATCCCATTGCAGCCATATCAGAAAAACAAAAAACAGCAGTTGCACTTTTCTTTTGCTGTACTATTTCTTGGGCAGCCTGGTATCCGCCTTCTATAGAAAAATTATGTTGGATAACAAATGTAGGATTAAACTCAATACCCACTTCCTTTAATGCTTTTTTGTAGCCTGATAAACGTGCATGTCCGACGGTATTGTTATGATTTACATCACCTAGCTGACCAGCGATAACCATAATTGATTTATGTCCCAAACTTAATAAATATTTAGTCCCTAAATAACCGCCCATCTCGTCATTTAGACCGACTTGGTAAAGGTCTGGATCCGATAAATAGCTATCCATATATACTGTTGGTAATTTAAATTTATTAATCTCTTTAACGAGTTCTGGATTATCATTAGCACCAAATACAATTAATCCGTTAATATGTTTTTCTAATAAAAACGAAAAATCTAATTCATCCTTTACTCCAGTAACAATGACATGAAAATTCCGATCTCTAGCACCACTTTCAACTCCAGTAATAAGTTGTGAGAAAAAAGGATTAACAATAATTTCCCCTCTTGGTGCAAAAGGAACCACCAAAGCAATCAACGGATTTAATTTTTCCTTTAGACTCCGAGCTGCAACATTAGGCAGATAATTAGATTGCTTAATAATTTTCTCGATTTTTTTCCGTGTCTCCTCAGAGTAACGTCCCTTGCCATTAATCACATTTGATACGGTTCCGATCGAAACATTAGCCATTCTTGCAATGTCTTTTATTGTAGGTCTTTCCATATTGTGATTCCTCTCACTAAAACTTATCTTTTAATTAGGCTCTTTTCGTAAAATTTGTTGATATTTAACTAAGGTATGTTGATTTGCACTCCAGGTGTGTGCTTTCCGCGGGGCAGGTGATGAGCCTCCTCGTGCCTGCGGGGTCTCATCCTTCCTGCAGATCCCGCAGGAGTCACACACCTTCCGTTCCAATCAACCT
>JBEQAC010000247.1:0-4971 GCA_041640535.1 Bacillaceae bacterium | reverse complement strand
CAGCGTTCATCCTGAGCCAGGATCAAACTCTCCGATAAGAGATATTTGATTGCTCAAATAAAATAATAAAAAGATTAAACGTTGACGCTTGATTTGATTGTTATGTTTAGTTTTCAAAGAACTTTTATGGAGCGGGTGATGAGAATCGAACTCACGACATCAGCTTGGAAGGCTGAGGTTTTACCATTAAACTACACCCGCATATAAGTTAACTCACTGGTCGGGAAGACAGGATTCGAACCTGCGACCCCTTGGTCCCAAACCAAGTGCTCTACCAAGCTGAGCTACTTCCCGTAATATTTCTATGGCGCGCCCGACAGGAGTCGAACCCATAACCTTCTGATCCGTAGTCAGACGCTCTATCCAATTGAGCTACGGGCGCATTTCTTGAATTAGCGACTTTTCTATATTAACACTTCAGAAACGAAATAGCAAGTGTTTTTTTAAAAGTTTTTTTGGTGCGGCCGAGAAGACTCGAACTTCCACGGGATTAACTCCCACTAGGCCCTCAACCTAGCGCGTCTGCCATTCCGCCACGACCGCAAGTGATAAAGTGCGGGTGAAGGGACTCGAACCCCCACGTCAAAGACACTAGATCCTAAGTCTAGCGCGTCTGCCAATTCCGCCACACCCGCAATATCAAATTGTAAAAATAAAATGGCTGGGCTAGCTGGATTCGAACCAACGCATGACGGAGTCAAAGTCCGTTGCCTTACCGCTTGGCTATAGCCCACTGATTAAACCTCACGAAACACTTCCTCGAATATGCTCCATGAATTAACACCGCAAGAGGATATTTTGGGATATTTCAAAAGGAAATATCACGAAATATCGTCGACATCCTAAGTTTTTATACAACCTTCAGATATCATTGTCTAATGTAGCAAACAATATACCTAACAATACCCCGCAAGAGGAAATCCTAGATACTTAATTTAATGGCGGTCCCGACCGGGATCGAACCGGCGATCTCCTGCGTGACAGGCAGGCATGTTAACCGCTACACCACGGGACCACAATGAATTATATATATCCCTCATGCGCAAAGCTACCGCAAAACTGTTCCTTCCTCTAAAAGAGTATCAAGGAAGCTGATGCGTCGGAACAACTCGAAGTTAATTCGACGATGTTTCGCTCTTCGCTACACCATGGGACCATATCATTACAAGAAATATGGTGGAGGATGACGGGATCGAACCGCCGACCCCCTGCTTGTAAGGCAGGTGCTCTCCCAGCTGAGCTAATCCTCCTAATAGAGAAGAGAAATGGGAGGTGAGATTTTATTTTAAAACGCTCACTTCCCATTTGTTTATTATGACCCGTACGGGATTCGAACCCGTGTTACCGCCGTGAAAGGGCGGTGTCTTAACCGCTTGACCAACGGGCCAAGTTCTTTTGAGTTCCACTGGCGGAGAAGGAGGGATTTGAACCCTCGCGCCGCTTACACGACCTACACCCTTAGCAGGGGCGCCTCTTCAGCCACTTGAGTACTTCCCCGTATATGGCTCCACAGGCAGGATTCGAACCTGCGACCGATCGGTTAACAGCCGATAGCTCTACCACTGAGCTACTGTGGAATAAATAAGTTGTCCCTTAAGACTCTTCTAATTATAAAAACTAGCATTTAAATTGTCAAGAGTATTTAAGACATCTTGTTTTGTGAAACACGCCTGAACTCGACGGCTTTTATAATTTATCACAGAGCTAAATTCGAGTCAACACTTTATTTTAAAAGTAATAATCTTCCTTTGCACTTCCCACAAACATATTTATTTGTATTCACTTTTCTTTTTCTCGCGTATTTCTGCATACAATCTTTGCACTGATAGAAATAATTTGTTTTTACTCTTCTAACTTGAACAGAATCTAATGGTTTACAAAAGCGTGGAGCATCCACTTGTTTAAGTAAGTCGCGGAAGTCACGATCTCTATGCTGATAGCCTTTTCCTTCTAGATGAAGATGGTAGTGACAAAGTTCATGCTTAATAATCCCAATCAATTCACTTTCTCCACGTTCTTGATAATACTTCGGATTTAACTCAATGTCATGGCTTTTTAACAAGTATCTTCCCCCTGTTGTTTGAAGACGATAATTGAACCTTGCTTGATGTCTAAACTCTTTGCCAAAGTATTGAGTGGAAATCCTACTAACTAATTCTTGTAACTGATTGTCATTCAAAAGTATCTTCCTTCCTGACTAATTATAATAAAAATGAACAGGACATCCCGGTTTTGCATAAACTACTTAATACACATAGCCACTTTATTGATAAAAGGAGGTATGCATATGCCCTCTTGGCTGAAAAACCAAATGCAGAAAGCCTACTATGAAAAAAATAGGTACCAAATCAAGTTATTAAATCAATGCTGGTACTTCTATAGAAAGAAAAATTGCTCTTAAATAAAAAAGGCTGCCGAATTGTACTTCGACTACACTATATCGGCAGCATTTTTAATTAAAATTTTATTTCTTAAGACGGAGGAAGCATTGAAAGTGCTACTCTTCCTTTTTTCACATCAACATCATCAATCCAGACCTTGACAACATCCCCTACTGAAACAACATCTAAAGGATGCTTAACAAAGTTTTTACTTAGTTTAGAAATGTGAACAAGTCCATCCTGTTTAACCCCAATATCTACAAATGCCCCAAAGTCTACAACATTTCGCACTGTTCCTTCAAGCTCCATTCCTTTTTGAAGGTCCTCTAATTGCAAGATGTCTTTCTTTAATAGTGGTTTAGCAAGCTCGTCACGCGGGTCTCTTTCAGGACTTACTAAAGCTTCAGTAATATCCTTTAATGTTATTTCCCCGATATTTAACTCGTTTGCCATTTGTTCGATTGATAACTCGGAAATGGCCGCTTTTAGTTTTTCTGTTCCTAAATCAGTCGTTGTTACATTTAACTGCTTTAGGAGCTTTTTAACTTCTCCATAGCTTTCTGGGTGAATACCAGTTCGATCAAGAGGTTCGTCCCCATCAACGATTCGTAAGAACCCGATACATTGTTCATACGTCTTTGCCCCAAGCCTTGGTATACCTTTAAGTTCTTTACGGTTACTGAATTTCCCCTGCTCTTCTCTTCGTTTTACGATATTATTTGCTACTGCCTTTGAAAGGCCCGCTACATATTGTAAAAGAGAAGGAGAGGCGGTATTCACATTTACTCCAACTTTATTAACGACTGTCTCTACCACAAAGGTTAATTGATCATTTAACTTCTTTTGGGAAACGTCATGCTGATATTGACCAACCCCTACTGATTTCGGATCGATTTTTACAAGCTCAGCGAGTGGATCTTGAAGTCTTCTTGAAATCGAGACTGCACTACGCTCTTCAACCTGTAAATTCGGGAACTCTTCACGTGCCAGATCTGAAGCAGAATACACACTCGCACCCGCTTCATTTACGATGAGATAGAAGATCTCTCTTTCCATTTCTTTTAAAATTTCAGCGATAAATTGCTCTGTTTCACGAGAGGCTGTCCCATTACCGATAGCCACCATTTCAACTTTGAATTCACGAAGAACGCGTATTACCTTCTCCTTTGCATCAGCTTTCTTATTTACAGGTGGATGCGGATAAATCACATCAATTTTTAATACCTTTCCGGTCTCATCCACTACCGCTAATTTACAACCTGTTCGGTAAGCTGGGTCTACTCCTAGCACGATCTTCCCTTTTAAAGGTGGCTGGAGCAATAAATTCCTGAGATTTTCCGAGAAAATATGAATCGCACGATCTTCTGCTTTTTCCGTTAACTCTTTCCGTATTTCTCGTTCAACAGAAGGTTCAATCAGGCGTTTGTAGCTGTCTTCCAGTACTTCCTCGATGGAAGGAACAACTGGTGAAGCTTGATTTTTTATTACATTTCTATGTAAATACCCTAATATGCGGTCAACAGGTGCCACAACTGCGACTCTTAAAATGTCCTCTTTTTCACCTCGATTTAATGCTAGCACTCGGTGAGGGACGATTTTATTAATCGGTTCTTTGTACTCATAGTACATTTCATATACATTCTTTTCGTCTTTTTCCTGATCCTTAACCGTTGTTTCAATATTCCCTTTTGTAAATGTCTCCTGACGAATCCACTGTCTGAAGTTAGGTTCATCTGCAATCCACTCAGCAATGATGTCTTTTGCCCCCTGAATTGCCTCTTCAACAGAGTTTACTTCTTTTTCTTCTGATAAAAATTGAGCTGCGTACTGTTCAACATCTACATTTAAAGGGAAACTATAAAACCATTCAGCCAGTGGCTCAAGTCCTTTTTCTTTTGCAACGGTTGCTTTTGTGCGACGTTTTTGTTTGTATGGACGGTACAAATCCTCTACTTGTTGAAGCTTAGTTGATTTTAAAATTTCTTTGTTAAGCTCTTCCGTTAATTTTCCTTGTTCTGAAATTAACCGAATTACCTCTTCTTTTCTCGTTTCAAGATTTTGCATATATTGCCACTTTTCTTGAATATCTCGAATTTGCACCTCGTCAAGAGAGCCAGTCACTTCTTTACGGTACCTTGCGATAAAAGGCACGGTGTTTCCTTCATCTAATAATGAGATCACATTGGTTACTTGTTTTTTCTGTATTCCTAGTTCGCTCGCAATCATTCGAATCATTGCGTCGTTTTTTTCTAGTGTTTGTACCAAAGCTATTTCCTCCTACCTTTTTAATGCCATTTCTATATTCTAACAAAAATTCGAACCATTTTACGACTAAAAACTTTTTCATCATCCAGTATTCCACAGAAATGTGTAACACGTTCATAAGAGGGGCAAATTATCGTTAAACACAATCAATCATAAATTGAATAGGATAACTATATCTTAAGAATTAAGGGAGCAGATTATGAATTGGTACGAAAAACTAAATCAATACTTTCCTGTCGAGGAAATGAAATCGAAAGAGCATATGGAAGTGTTATTAAAAGAACGCGGAGATATTTACCACAAAGATGAAGGTCCGAACCACGTG
>JBEQAC010000246.1:0-4989 GCA_041640535.1 Bacillaceae bacterium | reverse complement strand
TGTGTGAAATGGTTTCCAGATAAACGAGGCTTTATTAGTGGTGTTGCAGTTGCTGGATTTGGATTAGGAGGATTAATCTATAAACCTATTATTGGTCAATTAATTGATAGCTTTGGAGTTTCAGAGTCATTTTTATTTTTAGGGATTATTTATCTTTCTCTTGTTGTTGCAGGAGCGCAATTGTTAAAGAATCCTCCAGCAGTGGAGCATGCCTCTCCTGTAACAAAAAATAAGCTGAACTCAAGTATTAATACAGTTCAATTTTCTCCTAGACAAATGTTTAGAACCTATCAATTTTACCTATTATGGTTTATGTTTTTATTTGGTAGTGTGTCGGGCTTAATGGTTATAAGCTTTGCTGTTGATATTGGAGTAGATTTAGTTAAGCTTGATGTTGAAAAGGCTGGTAATGCCGTTATGGTTATTGCTTTATTTAACGCAGCTGGGCGAATTATTCTTGGTAAGATTTCTGATTATTTAGGCCGAAAAAATACATTAATCATGATCTATGGCATAACTGCGGTTATTATGTTTTATATGAGTGTAGGAATGATAAATTATCCAATGTTTTTACTATCAGTCTCTCTCATCGGTTTTTGCTTTGGAGGCTTTCTAGCTCTTTTCCCTTCAGTCACTGCAGATTATTATGGGGTTAGAAATATCGGCTCTAATTATGGATTTATGTATCAAGCCTATGGAATTTCTGCATTCGCTGGACCAATAATTGTCAAACTTATTCCTTTTACACATGCATTTTTTCTGGCAGCTCTACTGTGTGTATTATCGATGTTCATGGCAAAATTTGTACAAGTTCCAACTCTTGTCTCTTCTACAAGATTGGTAGAAAAAGAAGCTTAACTAAAGATGAGAGTGTGCTCCCTGTACACTCTCATTTTAATATTATTTTAATATCCTTTTTTCACATCAACCTTATTATGTAATGGTTTGTTCTCTTCAATATTCTTTAATGTTTCAAGAAAACATTCAACGCCTTCTTCAGGTGTTGTGACCGCTGAAATATGAGGTGTAATAATCACACTTTGGTGATTCCAAAACGAGTGATCCTCCACTAATGGCTCATGTGAAAATACATCTAAAACTGCAAACTTAACTTTATTTTGATCTAATGCATGAAGTAATGCATGATCAGCCACTGAAGCTCCACGACCTACATTAATAAAGCCCACATTTGATAATTGACTAAAGATTTTTTCATCAAATAAGCCCTCTGTTTTTTCTGTTAATGGTAGTGTATTAATCACATAATCAATGTTAGGTAAGCGAGAATAATGAGAGTCAATTGGTAGTACTTGATGAAAATACTCTTTTTCCTCCCCACTCAACGAAACTCCCACGACTTCAATACCAAAAGAAGAGAACATCTTTGCCGTAAATTGTCCAATCTCCCCAGTTCCATAGATCATGATCTTTTGATCTTTTAATAATTTTGGTGTTTTAGGTTGCCATATTTTTTGGAGTTGATTTTCTTGAAATTGTTGATGAGATTGTAGATCCTTTAGTATATAGCTTAAACAATATTCAGCAATTCTTTGACCAAAAGAACAGACTGTTCTTGTAAGTAATACATTTTCATTCCAATCCTTCTTAAATAAGAATCGGTCCACACCTGCACCAAGAGAGTGTACCCATTTTATTTTGCTATAATCATAAGTCGATTTTGTATTGAAGGAAACGAAAGCATCTGCCCATTCCAAATCTTCCTGTGTTAGTTCTTCTTCAGGTAAATAACGAAATTCATTTTTCAACCCCTTTTCTACGATAATCCTACGGATTTCATTGTACATGGGGCTAACAATCACAATATGATTCACTTCCATTTTTTTCACCTCTTACTTTCAAACTCAGTTAATTAATTTTTAGGTTATGTTTCATTAAAAACTTAATGGATTGTATCTTAACTAAACTTCTTAAGTTTGAAAAAGAGATAGGAAAACCCTATCTCTACTTAAACATATTAATCATGAAAGTTTGTTCCATCTGTTGTTGCTCTAATGACACCTGTACGAATCACAAAATCACCAAAGTGCTCTCCTTCGTTGCGTTCCTTTGCATAGCTAGATAAAAGTGTTCTTAGCTCTTTTAAGATTTCTTCTTCTCCAATGTTCTCACGATACATTTTGCTTAGCCTACTTCCATCAAACGCTGCACCAAGATACATATTGTATTTTCCAGGTGCTTTCCCGATGAAGCCAATTTCACCAAGCGCATGTCGAGCACATCCATTTGGGCAGCCAGTCATGCGAATGGTAATTTCCTTATCCTGTAAACCATTCTCATCGATAATTCCATCAATTTTATCTATTAGAGTAGGCAAATAACGTTCCGCTTCCGCCATTGCCAATCCACAGGTTGGTAATGCTACACATGCGAGTGCACTTCGACGTATAGCTGAATAATGCTTTCCATCGGTTAAGCCGTACTCTTCGATAAGCTCAGTAATCTTCTTCTTTTTCTGACTTGAAACATCAGCAATAACTAAATTCTGATTAGCAGTTAAACGAAAATCACCTGTGTGAATTTTAGCAATTTCACGTAAACCAGTCATAAGCTTGTAGTCTTCATAATCAGTAATACGGCCACCTTCTACAAATAGCGTAAAATGCCATTTACCTTTGACACCTTTGACCCACCCGTATCGATCACCATTATGATCAAAATGATATGGCTTCGCTTCAGATAGATTCCAACCAAGTCGATTTTCAAGTTCCTCTTTTACAGTTTCTAAGCCAAGACGGTCCACTGTATATTTGAAACGTGCATTTTTACGGGCAGAACGGTTTCCATAATCACGTTGAATCGTAATTATTTTTTCTGCAACATCATAAATTTGATTTGGCTTACAGAATCCGATTACCTTAGCAAGCTGTGGGTAGGTTGTTTTGTCTCCATGAGACATTCCCATTCCACCACCAATTGCCACATTAAAACCGATTAGCTTATCATCTTCAACAATTGCGATAAATCCAAGGTCTTGTGAATAGACATCAATATCATTTGATGGTGGAACCGCAATCCCAATTTTAAATTTCCTTGGTAAATAAAGTGGTCCATACATTGGTTCCACTTCATCCATTTCAGGAGTCCCAGCCACCTTTTCTTCATCAAGCCAAAGCTCATGATATGCTCTAGTACGTGGCAATAATTTATCACTTAATACCTTTGCCCATTCGAATACTTCTGCATGAATCTCAGACTGATCCGGAGTCGGGTTACACATCACATTACGGTTTACGTCACCACATGCTGCAATTGTATCTAAAAGTGATCCGTGGATTTCCTGAATGGTTTTCTTCATATTCCATTTTAGAATACCGTGCATTTGAAATGCTTGACGTGTGGTTAAC
The DNA here is from genome assembly GCA_041640535.1 of Bacillaceae bacterium. Taxonomy (GTDB): domain Bacteria; phylum Bacillota; class Bacilli; order Bacillales; family Bacillaceae_L; genus Litchfieldia. Next base: position 1,624 of record JBEQAC010000246.1, on the reverse strand, counting down.
TTTAACGTTCCATTTCCATATTTCATTGCTAGATCATCCATAACTAACCATTGAGATGGTGTTGAAACACCCCCAGGCGTACGGACACGAAGCATAAATTGATAAGCAGGTTCTAACTTTTGCTTTTGACGCTCATTTCTTAAGTCGCGGTCATCTTGCAAATAGCTACCGTGAAATTTCATCAAGCGATTATCATCATCTGATATTCCAGCTGTTATTTGATCAAGCATTGATTCCCTAAGTGTCCCTCGTAAATAATTGCTTTCTTCCTTTATGCGTTCTACATCACTTGGTGGACCCTCAGGCGCTTGTAAAGTTTTGTTCACCATGTTGAAAACTCCTTTCACTTAAATCAATATACATCACGCTGATATCGTTTCTGCTGTTGCATGCTAGAAAGATAGTCTTCAGCTTCTTTACGGCTCATGCCACCCTCTGTTTCAATAATGTCGAGTAGAGTATTGTGAACGTCATGTGCCATGTTTTTCTCATCTCCACAAATATAGACAACAGCTCCATCTTGAAGCCACTGGTATAATTCCTTACTATGTTGACGCATACGGTGTTGCACATACACTTTTTCATCTGTATCACGTGAAAAAGCAACATCCATTTTTGTTAATATTCCGTCCTTTAACCACTTTTGCCATTCGGTTTGATAAAGGAAATCTGTAACAAAATGTTGGTCTCCAAAGAATAACCACGATTTCCCTACTGCACCCACTTCTTCACGTTCCTGCATAAATGAACGGAATGGAGCGATCCCAGTTCCTGGGCCTACCATGATAATTGGTGTATCAGGGTTTGATGGTAATTTGAAGTTTTGATTGTTCTGAATATAAACAGGTACTGTATCACCTGGCTGTAATCGTTCCGCAGTGAAAATAGAGCAAACTCCTTTTCGTTCGCGTCCATGTGATTCATATCGAACAGCACCGATCGTTAAATGTACTTCATCAGGGTTTGCTGTTAAACTACTTGAAATCGAATAAAGACGAGCTGGCATTTTTCTAAGAATCGAGATAAACTCTTGTGCTGAGACTTCCCAAGGTCCAAAATCACGAGCTAAATCTAGTAAATCGCGCCCTTTTATATAAGCTTTTAACGTCTCTTCATTACCCAAAAGATCCCTTAAAGCTTCTTTACCCGATAGTTCTGATGCCTTTTCTAACAGCCCTTTTGTTAAAACTGTAATTTCAAAATAAGACATAAGCGCATCTTTAATCGTACGAATTTCACCCTGTTTATTCACTGTTACCTTTTCTTCTGGGTTCCATTTAAGTACCTCGAGAAGGTGTTCAACTAATTCTGGGTCATTTTCAGGATATACACCTAGACTATCACCTGGTTGATAAGAAATTCCTGAACCTTCAAGAGAGATCTCTAAATGACGAGTTTCTTTATTTGAACCACGACCATTTAAATTAATATTCTCAAGAACCTCTGCTTTGAAAGGATTGGTTCTAGAATATTCAGATGTAACATCAATTGGTGCAACTCCTACAGCAGTTGTTACTGTATTTCCACCTTGCTCATTATTTAAGCTATTAATGACCCCTTCAAGCCATTCTGCAGCTGGCTCATCAAAGTCAAGATCACAATCCACACGCGGATAGATTCTTTT
>JBEQAC010000245.1:0-5051 GCA_041640535.1 Bacillaceae bacterium | reverse complement strand
TCCATATTTCTGCCATTGATAGTACAATTGAAATAGTACATTTGGGGGTTATGGGGGGGAGAGAAAATGGAGACGTTGGATTATTTGGAGATTAAGAGAGCGGATATTACAAGAAAGAACAAGCTGCTTTTTGTTGTTGGGACGATTTCTGTTTTGCTCGCGATTCTTGTTGAAATTGCGATTAAACAACCGCTTAGTATCATTCTGACGATTGCCGTTGGCGGGAGTTTGTTTTTAAGTATATTAGGATACCTAATTACGAAAGGGAAGGCAATTACAAAAACACCATACTTCACAGTGGTTGGATTGTCGTTTGTTTTAGGTTTTATTATGGAGAGTTCTGGGTCAATTACGATGATTCTGCTTCCATTTTATTTACTAACTGCCATCGCCATTTATAACATGCGTCTTGTTCTTATTGTCGGGACTGTGTGTTCCCTGATTCTAAGTGGCTTGTTTATTTTTCAAAATGCAGAGATTCTTTCTTTAGATACAAAAACAATTGTGATTTACTATCTTCTTTATGGAATTATCGCTTTAACTTTGTTTTTCCAAAGCAGTGTTACGAAAAAAATGAATGAGGATCTCCTTGCTCTCCAGAAAAGAGCAGAAAGCATGTATTCGGAACAACGAAATCAAGCGGAAAAAATAGAAGAAAATACGCAAACAATTAGCCAGCATATTTCCACGATTCGAAGTCAAAGTGAAGATCAAATGCATTCGTTTAATGAAATGACCATTGCTGTTTCTGAAATTTCTTCTGGTATGCAGTCTCAAAGTGAAGCGGCATCATCCATTAGTGAGTCGGTAGAGACTCTTAATAAAGTTGTCCAGCAACTTGTTGCATCAGCCGAGAGCTTGAAGGAGCAAACAGAGGAAACTTCAACAGCTTCTTCAAATGGAACGCAAACGATTGAAGGTTTATTATCGTCTATATTGGAATTTCAAGAATCCATTTATACGATGTCTTCAACGATGAAGTTATTGGCAGAAAAAATATCGGAAACAAATAAATTTGCAGATTCCATCCAAGCGATTGCCTCTCAAACTAATTTATTGGCATTGAATGCATCCATCGAGGCTGCAAGAGCAGGAGAAAGTGGGAAGGGTTTTGCAGTTGTAGCTTCAGAAATTCGTAAACTTTCGGAACAAACATCGAATACCGCAAACCAAATTTCGCAAAACCTCTCTGATGTAAATGAAAGTAGAGCTATCACTCAAAATCAGATGAATGAGAATGCGATAAAAATGGAAGAAAGTGTGATGATGACACAAGGTACTTTGAATGCTTTTACAATTATTAATCAGACAGTAAAAAACCTAACGAGCACAGTCAAAGGGTTTGAGGTCATGACTGCGAATTTAGGAGGATCGTCGAAGCAAATTGAAACGGCTGTGTCTGAATTTGCAGCTGTGATTGAAGAAACATCGACTTCTTTAGAGGAGATTGCAGCTTCCATTGATAATCAAAACAGTCAAAATATGAAATTAGTTTCCTCGATAAAGAATACAGATGAGGCGACCGCTCGTTTGATGGAATTGTATAAAGAAAAGTAAAAATACTAAAAAAAGGTGAATGGGCAAAGTCCCGTTCACCTTTTTTCATAATATAGTAAATAATTCATCCAATAATAGGAGAGTCTATAAACAAATTCCTAATGTTTTGCTGCTTTACCACGTTATTACACTGGCGTTTACTTATTCCATGACCCCATGCTATACTCTCAAAGTCTGTAATTGAAATGTGTGTAGGAGGAAGAACATGAGTAAGAAAAGACGCCAACATCAGGATGCGCAACATCCGATTTTTGATCAAGTGATTGAATACATATATGTGTTATTGGGATCAGCCTTGGTAGCACTTGCGTTTAATTTATTTTTACTGCCAAATCAAATCGCCTCTGGTGGAGTTAGCGGGATTAGTATTATTCTTGATACATTGCTCGGGTGGGAACCGGCATATGTTCAGTGGGGATTAAACATCCCACTTTTCATCGCGGGGGTTGTTTTATTAGGAAAACATTTTGGGACAAAAACCTTAGTGGGGACCATCTTTTTACCATTGGCTGTTTTTCTCACACGAGAGTTTCAACCTGTTACGTTAGATCCTTTACTAGGTGCTTTGTTTGGGGGAATTGGAGTAGGGTTAGGACTGGGAATTGTGTTTAGAGGGAAGGCTTCTACTGGTGGAACCGATTTGGCTGCCCAGATCTTCACCAAGTATACTGGTTTTTCATTAGGTAGATCTGTTGCGTTGATTGATGGTTTAATTGTTTTGACCGCTGCGATTGTATTTGATATTGAACGAGGTCTTTATGCGTTAATTGCGTTATTTGTGACTAGTAAAACCATTGATTTTGTCCAAGTAGGACTAGGGAATTCGAAGATGGCGATTATCATTACCAATCAAGAGGAAAAGGTTCGTAAGGGAATTCTACATGAAATTGATCGAGGAGTGACTCGACTCTCTGCATTTGGAGGGTATACCGATGATGAGCGACCTATTTTAATGTGTGTAGTGGATCAAACAGAATTCACAAAATTGAAACAATTGGTCAAATCCCTTGATTCATCTGCGTTTGTTGTGGTTATGGACGCTTCTGAGGTTTTAGGTGAAGGTTTTAAACGGGCGTAATTAGGTTATAATATGGCTTGAAATATGGAAAATTTTTCTCGAGGGGGATGTAAAAGTGAAAGCGAAATTATTAGCATTATTAATTGGTACATCATTAGTATTAGCTGCTTGTGGAGGTGGCGGTGATACAACTCAACCAGCAGATGAAGCAACAGGAGGAGACACGGCTACTGTCAATGCAGAAAAGATTTATAAGCAAAATTGTGCTGCCTGTCATGGAGCCGACTTAAGTGGTGGGGTTGGTCCGGCACTAACAGGGATTGGATCTACTCATTCACAAGAGGAAATTGAAGCAATCATTGAAAAAGGTCAAGGAATCATGCAAGGAAAAATCATTGTTGGTGAAGAAGCAACAGCTGTTTCAGCATGGTTGGCTGAGCATAAATAAGGCCAAAAAACGAACATTAGGTAATAATACTAAAGGTTTTTCTTCTGGAGACAAAAGCAAAAAAGAATAAATTTGCCATTAAATCAACAAATAAAACCTGCGTTTTTATCAAAAATCGCAGGTTTTTAACATTTAGAATGGTTCGTTTTATGAACTAAAATGTAATTGTTAATTTTCAAGTTTTTTTTGATAGTTCGAAGTATTTCCTTTCTAGGTCAGTTATCTTATCTTGCAAAAAGTCTATCATTAATTCTTTCTCTTTGTTTCGATTTTCAATGTGTAGTTTTGTTTCTCTAAAACCGTGCAGTGTTTGATTTTCCAATCCGTCCATTCTTTTGTGCAATGTGTTGAATTCATCTTTTATTTCTTTTTTCATTTCTAATAATAATTCGTAGATTTTATTTTCCATTCCGTTCACCTACCTTATTTCTATTATAATTTCTTTCGGAGGTTTTTGCTACAACTTGTCTTATAATTGCACAATAGTATTCTCTTTGGCTTTTATGAGTTTTTTGTTTCCTTTAATTGCATGGTCGCAATACATGTGTTGTCCTGTTCAAATGTCGAAATTTCTGATTCTGCAATTTTTCCATCGTGCTCAATTGTTACGTGATATGTTTTGTCACGTGGTAGCCAAATATCGATAAATCCGTTCGCGTGCGACTTCAATGTTTGGTTTAGGATCTCATTTCCTTCCTTGTCTTCAATGTAGACACTAAACTCTTCGTCCGTTAGTTCTCCAGTGCAGCCAGTTAAGCTGTGAATGGCACAAGGATGCGTTTCATTGATGTATGGTGCAATGGATACAAAAAATTCGTCATCGGGCAGGGCGTAGGTTATCTCATTGTCATCACTTTCGGTCACAATAAGCTGATGGGATGTGATGGAAGCGGATTGATTTTTAATATTTCCTACACTATAATCTTGCACTAATTCTTTGATGTTCTGAACCTCATTTTCTTTCAGTTCCTTACTATTGCCTTCAAAAAATAAAGATGTACCAATAAGAATGACAGATAAGCCGATAAAAGCGAGTAATTTCATTTTCAATTTATATACAACCTCCAATATGTTCATTTCTTCACAATATATACAATACCACGAAATTTAGTGTTCTTATTACAAAAGCGATTGAATTCAAATAAAATTCACAAAGGTATTACAGATTTTATTTTGGACATCTACATAAAAAGCACCGAATTTCAGGAAGTTCTATCCTTTTCTCTTATTTGTCCCCAGTTAAAGTATAAAATTCCCCCTACATAAAACCCTAATATTCACAGTAATTCCTAATAATGTAATGCATTTCTAGGTAAAAAGTAATATCATGATAGGTGAAATAAAAATGTAATATTTTTGGGTCTGATTTTGACGAAATATGATGGTATAATAAATATCGTAGAGTAATGTGTCTATTTGTGCTTTTTTATTGAAAAAAAACGACAAAAAATTTAATAGATTGTTAATTTTGAATAAATCCAGAGTCATTGGAACCAAAAATACTATTTTTAGGTGATTATAATGATAGAAATGAAAAATGTAATAAAAAAATATGCGAATGGCGTCTTAGCTGTTAATGGGATAAATGTAAAAATTCAACAAGGTGAATTTGTTTATGTTGTAGGACCAAGTGGAGCGGGAAAATCAACATTTATTAAAATGATGTACCGTGAAGAAAAACCATCAAGTGGGACGATCACCATCAATGGAGTAGATTTATCAAAGCTAAAAGAAAGTAAGGTCCCGATGTTACGTAGAAACATTGGCGTGGTATTCCAGGATTTTAAACTGTTACCAAAGCTTACCGTTTATGAAAATGTGGCCTTTGCCTTAGAGGTAATTGAGGAGAGCCCTAAAAATATTAAGAAGCGCGTGCTGGATGTGCTAGACCTTGTCAAGCTAAAGCATAAAGCTCGTTTTTTACCGGATGAACTATCTGGTGGAGAGCAGCAGCGTGTGTCGATTGCTCGTTCCATTGTCAATTCTCCAGGCGTGATGATTGCCGATGAGCCAACGGGAAATTTAGAC
>JBEQAC010000244.1:0-5082 GCA_041640535.1 Bacillaceae bacterium | reverse complement strand
GAATCGTTTATTTAAAATGCTAACAAATCAAGAGGATGTTAGTGGAATGACAAGTGTGACGATTCTTCAAGGAAATGATGGGCAAGGAGAAAGTAATGATGTTGCAACCATGCCTGATAGTGAACTTTTTTGCGGTTGTAACGGTGTAACTAAAGGAAGCATCGTCCAAGCAATTAAAGAACAAGGTTTAACCAGTGTTGAGCAAGTAAGTGGCTGTACAAATGCAGGCCGTTCTTGTGGACGCTGTAAACCGCAGGTGGCAGACCTATTAGCCTATACTCTTGGTGACCAGTTTGATGCAGCGAAGCAAAAGCAAGCTCTATGTGGCTGTACAACATTAAGCCGTGACGAGGTTGTTGAAGAAATCAAAACAAAAGGTTTACGCGTTGTGAAGGAAGTTATGAATGTTCTTGAGTGGAAAAATGAAGAGGGCTGCTCAAAATGTCGTCCAGCACTAAACTATTACCTTGGAATGATTTACGTGGATGAGTACAAGGATGAAAGAGATTCTCGTCTTGTAAATGAAAAAATGCACGCAAACATCCAAAAGGATGGAACATACTCTGTCGTACCAAGAATGTATGGTGGAGTGACAAGTGCAGAGGACTTAAAGAAAATTGCCGAAGTAGCAGAAAAATACAATGTACCATTAGTAAAACTAACAGGTGGACAACGCATCGGACTATTTGGTCTTAAGAAAGAAGAATTGCCACAGGTATGGGAAGACTTAGGGATGCCATCAGGTTATGCGTATGGGAAAACTCTTCGTACAGTAAAAACATGTGTAGGTGCAACCTTCTGCCGATATGGTACACAGGATTCAATGGGTCTTGGTATTGACCTTGAAAAGAAATTCGAGCGTTTGGATACACCGCATAAAGTGAAAATGGGCGTATCTGCTTGTCCAAGAAACTGTGCGGAAGCAGGTATTAAGGATTTAGGTTATGTTGGTATTGACGGTGGCTGGGAAATTTATGTTGCTGGTAATGGTGGGGTTGATTTAAGAGCTGCAGACCTATTATGTACTGTGAAAACAAAAGAAGAAGTTATGGATATTTCAGGTGCGTTCTTACAATATTACCGTGAAACTGCGAACTATTTAGAGCGTACAGCACCATGGATTGAGCGACTAGGCTTAGAACATATTAAAGAAGTAATGGCAGATGAAACAGCAAGAAAAGATTTAAACGAACGTTTGGATAAAACGTTAACTAGATATATTGAGCCTTGGCAGGAAGCCACTGAACAAGAAGCAATCAAAGAAAAATACTATACAACAAAAACTGTTGAGTTCATCAAATAGACGGGGTGAGACAAGATGATACAAACTGGGAATAAAATTGAGGCGTTTCATTTAAGTGAACTTCCTGTAGGCATTGGACAGATGATTCAAATTGGGACTGAACAAGTGGCAGTTTTTAAATGCTCAAACGGTCAAGTGTATGCGATTGAAAATAAAAGTCCACATCCGAAAGGTGGAATCCTTTGTGATGGGCTTGTCAGTGGAGAATATATTTTTTGTCCAGTCTATGATTGGAAAATTTCCTTGAAAACAGGCCTTGTTCAAGCGCCTGACGAAGGAAAAGTAAAAACATATCCTGTACAGGTAGAAAACGAAAAGGTTTATGTTACTATAGAATAAACAAGTGGGGAGCAAATATCTTTTGCTCCTCTTAGCTTTAGCTAATCAGATTTTATATACATAAATTCTGAACGCATAAGTGCAACTAGGCAGTTGCCTGCGCCAAAGGCTTGGCACCAGCCAAGTTTTCTTTATGTAAGAATAGGAAGGGTGGCATGGATGAAAACGGGGAAAGTTTATTTAGTGGGAGCGGGACCAGGAGATTTGAAATTAATAACGGTAAAAGGACAAGAGGCTTTAACAAAGGCAGATGTGCTCCTTTATGATCGATTAGTTAACCCAAAGCTTCTGGATTTTGCACCAGGACATTGTGAGTTTATTTATTGTGGCAAGCTTCCAGATCGCCATATCCTACGCCAAGAGCAAATTAATGAGCTATTAGTGGAAAAAGCACTAGAAGGAAAGACAGTTGTCCGATTAAAAGGCGGAGATCCTGGTGTGTTTGGAAGAGTTGGAGAAGAAGCGGCGGCCCTAGCCCACCACAATATTACTTTTGAAATGGTACCAGGAATTACTTCTGGGATTGCGGCTCCATTGTATGCTGGAATTCCAGTTACTCATCGTGAATATGGGGAATCATTTGCGATCGTGACGGCCCACGATAAATCCAATCAGGGGCAACCAAATCTGAACTGGGCTGGACTCGCAAAAGGAATCGATACCATTGCTTTTTATATGGGAATAGGGAATCTTCCTGCGATATGTGAAAATCTCCAAAAATATGGCCGAAGACAAGATACCCCTGTCATTCTTATTCAATGGGGAACTTTTGGTAGACAAAGGTGTGTAGAAGGGACGTTGGCCAATATTGTCCAAAGAGCGGAAGAGGAAAAGTTAACAAATCCGGCCATTACATTAGTAGGGGATATAATCTCATTACGTGAAAAATTACAATGGTTTGAAAAGAAGCCTTTATTTGGGAGACAGATCCTGCTTGTCCGAACAGGAACTCGTTCAAGTGATCTTGCTGGTAAGATTTCAGAACAAGGGGCAGATGTCATTGAGTTTCCGAAATGGAAAAAAGAGCGTACAGAAATAAATGCAGCCTTATTAAATCAAATTCACCATTATCATTCCATCTTGTTCACGTCACCTGAAAGTGTCGATGATTTCTTTTCTGATTTATTTAGGGTTGGTAAGGATATACGTGAGATCACGGCCACACTTTATGGAGCTTCTGTTAAATCAAAAAGAGCACTTAATGCACGTGGCTTAAAGGCTGAGCTAGTATCAAAACTTGATTCTTCACCAAATCTATTAGTGGTTGGGGAAGAACATCTCCTTCATTTGGAAAAAGCAAAGGAATACGAGGAAGCAGATTATTATCTAACCAGTCATCTTAAATTCGATGACAACCATGCGACAATTTTTCATCACATGATGAGTGAAGCTAACCTAGATACTGTGGTGTTTCCAAGCAATAAATCGGTGACTTGTTTAATCGAAGGATTAATGAAGAGTGGACTCAATGTAGAAACCTTTTTTGCAGGTAAAAGAGTCATTTGTATGGGTGAAAAAACAAAAAATGGTGCTGAAGAACATGGAATATATGTTGATCAAATATCAGAGAAAGCAACGATTCCATCATTATTAGAAACGCTAATCAAAGATAAATAAAAAGGTTAAATGTAAGTCTCACTGAATATTCGTATGGCTTTTGTTACATATTAAGATGGACAAATTACTAAATAGTACCAAGCAAGGAAGCAATTTGAAAGGAGCAAATGATGAAAGAATTACATACGTTTGGATGGTATGCAGCACGAATCTCTCCACATTTACCAAAGGAGGTCTTTAAGCCAGTACCGACACGCCTTTGGGGAGGACTAGCATACTTATTAATCACCGTCTCTTGTTTTTTACTCATCGGCTTGTTTGATTTACATATTCTCTTGAATGTGTTACTAGCGATCATTTTAGGCTCAAGCTTTGCGGCTATGGGGTTTTTAGGCCATGAGATTTTGCATGGAACGGTTGTACGAAAAGCCTGGCTTCGTGATTTTCTTGGTGCCATTGCATTTTGGCCATTAGCAACTGGGCCAAGTCTATGGAGAAAATGGCATAATATGACCCATCATCTCCATACACAAGATGATGAACATGATCCAGATTCTTGGCCGACTCTTGAAGCGATGTTAAAAAAACCATTTTTTCGCTGGATATATCGATTACCTCTTTCATTTAGGGCGTTCGTCAGTTTTTGTTCATTAGCGATTCAATTTAGTGCTCATTCGTTAAGAATGTTTTTTGTGTATATAAAGGAATTTAATGTGAAAAAGCGTCCAAAGGTTTGGGTTGAGTTCATTTTACCTTGGGTGACATGGATTGGTCTTTTGTTTATTTTAGGGCCTGTAAAATGGTTTTTTGCATTCTTTCTTCCTTTGTTTATTGGAAACTTTATTGTCATGAGCTATATCTCGACGAATCATCGTCTAAATCCATTAGTTCCAGTAAATGATCCACTGGCAAATAGCCTTACTGTGACTGTACCGAAATGGGTAGATGTTCTGCACTTTAATTTTTCCTATCATACAGAGCATCATTTATTTCCTGGAATGAGTTCAAAATATTATCCTTTAGTAAAGGCTCAGATTAAAAAAATGTGGCCGGATCGCTACCATGAAATGCCAATGATAAGTGCCTTAAGAGCTTTATGGAAAACACCGAGACTTTACTTTAAGGGGAATGAATTGGTGGATCCGAGAAAAGGAAATGTTTATGGATCATTAGGACATGGACTAGATCCAGTAAATATTTCACCAAGACAAACGGATATTCATCAAGAACTTGAATCAACAGAAGCGTTTATGGATAAAATGACAGATCAAAAACAGTTGTGAAAAAAAGGACTGATCCCAAAAGTTAGGGACCAGTCCTTCCTATTTAAAATACCTTTGTTGTCCAGTGCTCACAATTCCAAACATCTGTCACAACATCCTGATAAAATTCAGGTTCATGACAAATAATTAACACAGAACCTTTATAAGCTTTTAACGCTCGTTTTAGTTCATCCTTTGCATCCACATCAAGATGGTTTGTTGGCTCATCTAATACGAGAATATTCGTTTCGTTATTAATAAGTTTACATAAGCGAACCTTCGCTTTTTCTCCACCACTTAGCACTTCAACCTTACTTTCAATATGCTTTGTCGTTAGACCACATTTTGCTAAGGCAGCACGGATTTCTGCTTGATTATAAGAAGGAAACTCGTTCCATACTTCCTCAATACACGTATTGTAATTTGCTTCCTTCACTTCCTGTTCGAAGTAACCGATATATTGATAATCTCCAAGCTCAACTTCTCCAGAAATCGGCTTATTAATCCCTAGAATGCTCTTTAGTAGCGTGGTTTTTCCGATTCCGTTTGCACCCATTAAGGCAATTTTTTGACCGCGTTCCATCTTAAGATTTAACGGTTTTGATAATGGTTCATTATATC